>JANQRO010000179.1 GCA_028284525.1 Myxococcota bacterium
CAGCTGGAGCGCGGTCGCCGCCACGTTCGCGGGCCCGGGGCGTTCGAGGGCGGTGTCCAGCGCGAGGGTCGCACCGGGGGCGTAGATCGAGCACGGGACGGCGTTGAGCGAATGGCTCGTCTTGACGCGCGCCCGGCCGGCGGCGTCGCGTAGCGGGGCCCCGTCGGCACCGGTCTCGGCCATCTCGTCGGCGTTGCCGTGGTCGGCGGTGACGATCAGCGCGCCGCCCATCTCGCGGACACAGGCGATCAAACGCCCGACCTGGAGGTCGACCGCCTGCATCGCGGTGATCGTGGCTTCGAGGTCGCCGGTGTGGCCCACCATGTCGCCGTTGGCGTAGTTGAGCCGAGCGTGGCGATGGCGCCCACCGCGCAGCTCGTCGATCAGCCGGTCGGTGATCTCCGCCGCGCGCATCCAGGGACGCTCCTCGAAGGGACGGGTCTGGCTCGGCACCTCGATGTAGGTCTCGAGCTGGTCGTCGAAGGCGCCGCTGCGGTTGCCGTTCCAGAAGTAGGTCACGTGGCCGAACTTCTGGGTCTCGCTGACCGCCAGTTGGGTCTCGCCCGCCGCGGCGAGGAGTTCTCCCATGGTGCGATCGATCGCCGGGGGCTCGACGAGAAAGCGGGCGGGAATCCCGAGGTCGCCGTCGTACTGCATCATCCCGGCGAACATCACCTCGGGGCGCGGGCTGCGGTCGAAGGCCTCGAAGTCGTCGGCTTCGAAGGCCCGGGCGATCTCCATGGCGCGGTCGCCGCGGAAGTTGAACATGACCACGCCGGCCCCATCCTCGATCGGGCCCACCGGCTCGCCGGCGTCGTCGACCACGACGAAGGGCGGGAGGAACTGGTCGCCCACCCCCGGCTGGTCCCGCCGGAGCGCCTCGACAGCCTCGCCGGCCGTCTTGAAGCCGCGCCCGCGGCCGCGTACGTGGGTGTCCCAACCCCGCTCGACCATCGCCCAGTCCGCTTCGTAGCGGTCCATCGTGATGCTCATCCGCCCGCCGCCCGAGGCGATGCGGTAGTCGCGGCCGCGCGCCGCTCGCAACCTCTCGAGGTGCTGCTCGAGGCGATCGAGGTACTCGAGGGCGCTCGTCTCCGGGACGTCGCGGCCGTCGAGGAGGGCGTGGACGCGCACCGCGCCGATCCCCTCGGCGTCGCAGCGATCGAGGAGCGCCAGCAAGTGGTCGATGTGGGAGTGGACGTTGCCGTCGGAGAGCAGGCCCAGAAAATGGAGGGGCGTGCGGTGTCGCGTCACGTGGCCGACGATCTTGCGCCAGGCGTGTCCCGCGTAGAGCGAGCCCGATGCGACGGCAGCGGCCACCAGCTTCGCGCCCTGGTCGAAGATGCGTCCGCAGCCGAGGGCGTTGTGGCCGACCTCGCTGTTGCCCATATCGGCGTCGCTCGGCATGCCGACGGCGCGGCCGTGGGCGCGGAGCGTCGTCGTAAGGGTGTGGGTCGCCAGCCAGTCGAGGTGTGGCGTCCGCGCTCGGTGGACCGCATCGAACTCGTCGTGCCGTCCGATGCCCACCCCGTCGAGGATGCAGACGACCACGGGCCCGGCGACCCCCGGGAAGGTCCCGCGCCGCAGCGGCGACGGGCTCAACGGAGCAGGCGGGCGGCGTCGAGGGCGCCGTAGCTGAAGATCGCGTCGGCGCCGGCGCGGCGCAGGGCGGTGAGACTCTCCAGCAGAGACGATTCGTAGTCGAGCCAGCCCTGGGCGGCGGCGGCGCGCAGCATCGCGTACTCCCCACTCACGTGGTACGCGGCGACAGGCAGCGCCGTCGAGTCCCGGAACAGCGCGATCACGTCGAGGTAGGGCAGACCCGGTTTCACCATGACCCAGTCGGCACCTTCTTCCTCGTCGAGGGCGAGCTCGCGGAGGGCCTCCCGCGCGTTGGCCGGGTCCATTTGGTAGGTCTTCTTGTCGCCGGCCTTCGGCGCGGAATCGAGGGCGTCGCGGAAGGGACCGTAGAAGGCCGAGGCGTACTTGGCGCAGTAGGCGCCAATCCCCACCTCTGTGTAGCCCGCGTCGTCGAGGGCGCTCCGGATCACGCCGACCCGGCCGTCCATCATGTCCGAGGGGGCGACGATGTCGGCGCCGGCCTCCGCCTGGGTGAGCGCCATCGCCGCCAGCAGCGGCAAGGTCTCGTCGTTGTCGATCCGACCGTCGATCACGACACCGTCGTGGCCGTCGGAGGAGTAGGGGTCCAGGGCGACGTCGGTGATCACGAGCAGCTCGGGCACCCGGGCCTTGAGCGCGCGGATCGCCCGCGGGAGGAGACCTTCGGGCTTGGTGCTCGCGCTGCCGCGCGGATCTTTTTCGTCGTCCGGAAGCGCCGGGAAGAGGGCGACACCGGCGACCCCGAGCTCGTGAGCCTCGTGGGCGGTCTCGATCAGGAGGTCGATGGAGAGCCGGGCCTGGCCGGGCATCGAGGGGATCTCGGTGCGCAGCGCCTCGCCGTCCTGGACGAAGAGGGGCTGGACCAGGTGGCCCGCCGCGAGGTGGGTCTCGCGGATCAGGCCCCGGATTGCGGTGTTGCGGCGGTTGCGTCGGGGTCGCACCTGCATGTGCGGAGCATATCGGATCACCCGATCCCAGACAGGAGCCCCGGGCCTCCAACTCCTCGGAATTGGTCCGGGATTTGATTGGGTTCTAGGGTCTGTGGTATTCCGCGTAGCCCCGGCGCAGCGCAGTGCCCCACCGGCCGATCGACGCGCGAGGAGCCCCGCTTGGCAGATCCCGATCTTTCGACCTTCGAGCCCCGTCCGAAGGGCCACTCCTTCGAGCAATTCGAGGTGGGCCAGGTCTTCGAGCACCACTGGGGCCGGACGCTCACCGAGGCCGACAACGCCCTCTTCACCACGGCGACCCTGGCCTACAACCCGATCTACTTCAACGCCGAGTACGCCCGTGCCCTCGACTACCGCGGCAGCGTGGTCAACCCGATGCTGTTGCTCTGCACTGCCGTGGGGCTGAGCGTCGAGGACCTCTCCGAGGCCGGGGGGCCCTTTCTGGGCGTGAACGAGATTCGCTTTCTCCAGCCGGTCTACCCGGGTGACACGATCACCGCCCGGAGCACCGTCGTCGATGCCCGCGAGTCGGGGAGCCGCCCCGATTTCGGCATCGTGACCTGGGAGACCGAGGCCTCCAACCAAGAGGGCGAGGTGGTGCTGCGCTACCGCCGCACCAACCTGGTGGCCCGCAAGGACGCCAAGCCACTCTGACGCCCGAGCCCCGGGCCGGCCCCGCCGCGGCCCGTCGAGGATCCCCCGTGAGCCAAGTCCAGGACCTGCTGACCCCGATTCCCGACGCCTACTACACCGACGAGCGCGCCGCCATCCAGGAGATGGCGCGGGAGTTCGCCCTCAAAGAGGTGCTCCCGATCGCCAACCAGCTCGACCCCGAAAAGGGCGAGATTCCCCCGGCGCTGCGCCAGAAACTCGGCGAGCTGGGGTTCTTCGGTCTTCTGATTCCCGAGAAATACGGAGGCCTTGGCCTCGGAGTCTTCGAGTATTGCCTCGTGACGGAGGAGCTGTCCCGGGCGTGGATGAGCGTTGCCAGCATCATCGCCCGGGCCAACATGATCGGGCCCGAGGATTTTCTCGAGATGCCGGTGGACCACCCCAAGGAGCGCCTGGCGCAGATGGCGCGAGGCGAGTTCCTGGGCTCCTACGCCATGTCCGAACCCGGCGCCGGCTCCGACATCGCCGGGATCCGCTGTCGCGCCGACCTCGATGGCGACGAGTGGGTGATCAACGGCCAGAAGATGTGGGCCACCTTCGCCCTGGGCTCGGATTTCATCGTGCTCGTGGCGCGCACGGAGCCCTACGACGCCGCCAACCGCCACGCCGGCATCCGCCAGTTCTACATCCCGAAGCAGCCCGGCAGCTTTCCGGACGGTATCGAGGGGACGGCGATGCGAAAGATCGGCTACCACGGCTGGCGCACCTGGGAGCTCTCGTTCGACAACTACCGCATTCCGAAGGAGTACCTGATCGGCCACAAGCGCAAGCTCGAGGGGGACGACGGCTTCAAGCGCACCGCCCAGTTCATGGCGGTCCCCCGGGTGCACACGGCGGCGCGCGCGATCGGCCTGGCCCGGGGCGCCCTCGAGGACTCGCTCCAGTACGCCCAGGAGCGCGTCCAGTTCGAGAAGCGCATCTCCGACTTCCAGTACACACGCTTCCGGATCGCCGACATGGCGACCAAGGTCGAGGCCGCACGCGCGCTCACCTACTCGGTGGCGAACGACGCCGACCAGGGCGTGATGCGGGCCCGCGAGGCGGCGATGGCCAAGCTCTTCGCCAGCGAGATCGCCGAGGAGGTGACGAGCAACGCCCTCCAGATCTACGGCGGCGCCGGCTACACCACCGAGTACCCGATCGAACGCTACTGGCGCGACGCGCGGCTCACCAAGATCTTCGAAGGGACCTCGGAGATCCAGATGAAGATCATCTCCGACTCGCTCCTGCCCCGGGCGCCGCGCTCGTGACCCGCTCGGTCGCCTCGCATACCGCCGGGACGAGCTACTTCGAGGACTTCGCCCCCGGGCAGAAGATCCGCCACAGCCGCGGCGCCACGGTGGGTGAGTTCGAGAACCAGATGCTCACCAAACTGGTGATGAACACCGCCGATGCGCATTTCAACGAGGCGCGGATGGTGGACACCGCGTACGGGCAACGTCTCGTCTTCGGGCTGGTGACCGGCTCGATGATCGTCGGCCTCGCCACCCAGGACATTGCCGAGAACGCGATCGCCGAGCTCGAAATGGACGGGCTGCGCTTCCGGGCCCCGGTCTTCCACGACGACTCGCTCACAGCGTACACCGAGGTGCTCGGCGTGTCCGACGCCGACCGCGACGACGCCGGCGTCGTCCACTTCAAGCACTGGGGCGCCAAACAGGACGGCACCGTCGTCTTCGAGGGCGAGCGCAAGGTGCTGATCAAACGGCGCAGCCACTGGGCGGGGCGGTGAGCGAGGCGACCATCGGACCCCTCGACGGGATCCGCGTCGTCGACTTCACGCGGGCGCTCGCGGGGCCCTTCTGCACGATGCTGCTCGGCGACCTGGGCGCCGACGTCGTCAAGATCGAGGACCCGGAGAAGGGCGACCTCACCCGGGTGATGCCGCCGATGCCCGCGGACCGCAGCGTCTGTGACTACGGCGGCTACTTCGCGAGCATCAACCGCAACAAGCGCAGCATCGCGATCGACCTGAAGAGCGAAGCCGGGCGCGCGGTGGCGCTGCGGCTCTGCGAATCCGCGGACGCGGTGGTAGAGAACTTCCGGGCGGGGGTGATGGATCGTCTCGGGCTCGGCTACGAGACCCTCCGCGAGCGCAACCCGCGGCTGGTCTACGCGGCGGTGCGGGGCTTTGGCGACCCGCGCACCGGCGGGAGCCCCTACCGCGATTGGCCCGCCTTCGACATCGTGGCCCAGTGTATGGGGGGCGTGGTGGGCTCCACCGGTGAAGTCGGAGGGCGCCCGCTGCGCGCCGGACCCGCGGTCGGCGACATCTACCCGGGGACCCTCGCCGCCCTGGGTGTCTCCTCGGCGTTGCTGCGCGCGGCGCGCTCGGGGAGCGGCCAGTTCCTCGACGTCTCGATGTACGACGGCGTGCTCACCCTGTGCGAGTCGCTGATCTACAACTACGCCGCCGAGCAGACCGTGCACGAGCCGGGGGGCAACGCCCACCCCTTCCTCAGCCCCTTCGACGTCTTCGAGGCCAAGGACGGCGCCATCGCGATCGCCGCGCCCACCGACCACCACTGGGTGAAGCTCTGCGAGATCATGGGCCACCCCGGGCTGGGCACCGACCCGCGTTTCGAGACGAACGCCGCCCGGGTGGAACGGGCCGACGAGGTGCGCGCGCTGATCACGGCATGGACGGGCGAACGCACGACGGCGGAGCTCGTCGCCGCGCTCGCCGAACAGGTGCCGATGGGGCCGGTGAACACCGCGCGCGAGATGTTCGCCGATCCCCACGTGCGGGCCCGCGGCATGCTCGTCGACGTCGAGATCCCCGGCGACAACCCGAGCCTCACCGTCGCCGGTCCGGCGATCAAGATGACCGAGACCCCGCCGGCGGTGCGCCGACGGGCCCCGACCCTCGGCGAGCACACCGCCGAGGTCCTCCACGAGCTGGGCCTCGGGGCCGACGCCCTCGAGCCCTCACAACCCTGAACCCGGTCGATGAAGCACCGGCCAGACGACCCCGAGTCGAACGAGGACCCCATGACGATTCGCATCCGCCGCTCCGAGCTCGCCACCCCGGCATCCAACTGGAAGATGATCGAGAAGTCCGCCTCGAGTGGTGCCGACCTGGTCTTTCTCGACCTCGAGGACGCCGTCGCGCCGGCCAAGAAGGTCGAGTCCCGCGCGAACGTGATCCGGGCGCTCAACGAGCTCGACTGGGGACACACGCTGCGGGCGATGCGCTGTAACGACGCGCCTTCGCTGTGGGGTGCCGACGACGTGCGCGAGGTGGTCGAGGCCGCCGGCCAGAACCTCGACATCCTGATCGTCCCCAAGGTGAAGGAGCCGCGAGACGTGTGGTTCTTCGACACGCTGCTCCACCAGCTCGAGCAGAAGCTCGGCCTCGACCACCAGATCGGGATCGAGATCCTGATCGAGGAGACCGAGGCGCTGGCCCGGGTCGAGGAGATCGCCGGGTGCTGTCCGCGTCTCGAGGCGTTGATCCTCGGCGTCGGCGACCTGTCGGCCAGCCAGGGGATCCGGTGGGGTCTGATCGGCGACCCCAACGCGGGCTACCCGGGCGATCTGTGGCACTACGCCCGCAACCGCATGATCGTCGCGGCGCGCGCCAACGGCCTCGACGCCATCGACGGGCCGTTTCCGAACTTCCGCGACCCCGAGGGCTACCGCAAAGAGGCGACCGAGGGGAGCATCCTCGGCTGTGTCGGGAAGTGGGCGATCCACCCCAACCAGATCGACATCGCGAACGACGTCTTCGCGCCGACCAAGGAAGAGATCGAAAAGGCCCGGAAGATGTGCGACGCCTACAACGCCGCCGAAGCGGGTGGTGCAGGTGCCGGCGACGCCGGCGGCATCCTCGTCGACGCCGCCACCCTCCGGCTCTACCAAGCCGTCCTCGACCGCGCCGAGCGCACGGGCCGGCTCTAGCAAGCGCCGGGCAACCGCCCGGCGCGCGCAGCGAGCCGTAGGCGAGCGAAGTCGAACGGCTTGCGAGCTCACCACCGCCGCCCACCCGAGCTCCGCCCAGGGCGGGTACCCTTGGACCTCGACCCGGAGGTCCCCGATGCCGCTCTACGACACCCGCTCCCCGCTCCCCGAGGCGTTGCCCGAGGCGGCGCGGGAGGCGGATGTGGTGGTGCTCGGCGGTGGGGTAGTCGGGGTGTGCACCGCGCTCTATCTCACCGAGCGCGGCGCCTCGGTGACCTTGATCGAACGGGCGGGTCTCGCGGCGGGAGCCTCGTACGGCAACGCGGGGTGGATCTTCCCGAGTCACGCCGTTCCGCTGCCCGGGCCGGGGGTCACCCGCCAGGCGCTGCGTTGGCTGCTCGATCCGGACAGTCCGCTCTACATCCAGCCGACCCTGCGCCCGGCGATGCTGCGCTGGCTCTGGCGCTTCTGGCGCGCCTGCGATCTGGAGCAGGCGAAGCGAGGCTTCGCGCTGCACCGCGAGCTCAGCCTGGCGAGCCGGGGTTGCTACGAGGCGCTGGCGGCGCGCGACGATCTCTCCATGGACTTTGGCTACACCCGCGAGGGGTTGCTTCTCGCCTTCGAGAGCGGCGAAGGTCTGCGCGAGATCGAAGGTGAGCTCACCTGGCTCGAAGAGCTCGGCGGTGAAGCGAAGCGTCTCGGGCGCGATGCGCTCCGGGAACTCGAGCCGATGCTCACGCCAGAGATCGCCGGCGGCGTCGCCTTCAGCTCGGACGCCCACGTCGAGCCGGGGCCCTTCGTCCACCAGGTGGGGCAGGGCGCCGCGGAGCTCGGGGCTTCGATCTGCTGTCACACGGAGGTGCTCGGGCTGCGCGCGACGCCGACGGCCGCGACGGTCGAGACCAACCGCGGGGTCTTCCGCGGCAAGCAGCTCGTGCTGGCGGCGGGTGCCTGGAACGCCCCGCTCTCGGGCCAGCTGGGCGCACCCCTCCCCATCGAGGCGGCGAAGGGCTACAGCGTGAGCGTCGAGCGACCCGCGGCCTTCGGCCCGCGCCCGGTCATGCTCGCGGAGGCTCGGGTCGGGGTGACGCCGATGGGCGACACACTTCGCTTCGCCGGCACCTTGGAGCTCGCCGGGCTCGACCTCCGGGTCAACCCACGGCGGGTCGCGGCGATCCGCCGCGCGGCCGCCCGCTGTCTCCCCGGTGCCGCGGATGCCGCCCATCTCGAGACCTGGCGCGGGCTGCGTCCGCTCACCCCCGACGACCTGCCGATCCTCGGACGGATGAGTCGCCACCCCGCCGTCCTCGTCGCGGGCGGCCACGGCATGCACGGCCTCTCCCAAGGGCCGATCTCGGGGCAGCTGATCGCGGCACTCGCGAGCGGGGAGCCCCCCGCCCTCGATCTCGCGCCGTTCTCGCCGGCGCGCTTCGACGCGTAGGCGCTAGCGTGGGCGCTTGAGCTCGAGGGGGGCGCGCCGACGGAAGTGGCGACGCGGCCGCGCGTAGAGCCAGGTTCGGGGCACCGCGCTCTCGCGCTCGGTGAGGCTCTCGGCGCCGGTGCCGCAGGAGCGCGTGCAGTACCAGGTCTCGCCGACCTTGGCGGCCGAGAGATCGAGGGCCCGGCCACAGCGAGGGCAGGAGCCGCCGGCGGGTCTGCGCTCCGACATGGCCGCACATTAACCGCGGGAGCGAAACGGGGCAACGCGTCCCGAGACGCCCCCATGGAGACGCAGGGGGGTGTGCAAAGGCCGCGCGCGGGTGGGGAATCGACCGCCGACCGAACGCCCCGCCCTCGAGGTCCCGCGCGAATTGTCTAGAAAAATCAGCCGCTTTGGAAGAGAGTGGGGCTGGCCAAGGGCGCTCCGGCGGGGTATGAACTACGGCCTCGAGAGGACATGGCACATGCTGTTCCAAACCGACGACCTGCGGATCGACACCCTGAAACCCCTGATCCCTCCGGCGATCCTGCTCGAAGAGCACCCGCTCTCGGATCGGGGCTCGGAGACGATCGCCCGGGGGCGACAGCAGATCAGCGCGATCCTGAACGGTGAAGACGACCGTCTCCTCCTCGTCGTGGGCCCGTGCTCGATCCACGACCCGATCGCGGCGTTCGACTACGCGAAGCGACTCGCCAAGACCAGTACCGAGTACGAGCAGGACCTCCTGGTCGCGATGCGTGTCTACTTCGAGAAGCCGCGCACGACGGTGGGGTGGAAGGGTCTGATCAACGACCCCCACCTCGACGGCAGCTTTCGCATCAACGAAGGGCTGCGCAAGGCGCGCTCCTTCATGCTGTCGGTGACCGAGCTCGGTCTGGTCTCCGGGAGTGAGTTCCTCGACCCCATCACCCCGCAGTTCATCGCCGACCTGGTGGCCTGGGGTGCGATCGGCGCGCGCACGACCGAGAGCCAGGTCCACCGCGAGCTGGCCTCGGGGTTGTCGATGCCCGTGGGCTTCAAGAACGGCACCGACGGCACCGTCCAGATCGCGATCGACGCGATCGGCGCCGCGCGACACCCGCATCATTTCCTGTCGGTGACGAAGCAGGGGGGCGCCGCCATCGTCGCGACCCGCGGCAATCCGGACTGTCACGTGATCCTGCGCGGTGGCGCCAGCGGGCCCAACTACGAGGCGGCGCAGATCGCCGATCTCACCGACCAGCTCGAGGCGGCGAACCTGAACCCGCGGGTGATGGTCGACTGCAGTCACGCCAACAGCAGCAAGAAGCCCGAGCGCCAGCCCGTGGTCGCCCGCGAGATCGCCGCCCAGGTGGCCGGTGGCAACCGACGCATCTTCGGACTCATGATGGAGAGCTTCCTCGTCGAAGGCCGCCAGGACGTCGACCCCGACCGCGAGCTCACCTATGGACAGAGCATCACGGACGCCTGCATGAGCTGGGAGCAGACCGAGCCTCTCTTTGCCGAGCTGGCAGCCGCCGTGCGCCGACGCCGCGGGTAGATCCGCGCCCGACGCGACTGCGCCCAAGTGGCTCGGTGACGGGAGCTGGGAGCTCCCTACGCCGCAAATGTCGCGTCCCGCACCTCGAACTCGCCGTCCTCGAGGCCGGCCGGGGCCAGGTCGTGGGTCTTGCAGCGGGCGGCGGCCAGCACGTCGGGGAGGACGGCACCCACGCGGTCGAGGGTCGCCTCGGAGGCGGCGAGGGTGAGCGCCTCGACCTCCTTGCCCATCGAGACCGAGGCGTCCGCTTTGGCCCGGTGGATCGCACCCAGGGCGCTGATCGCCAGGGCGAGGCTCTCGCGGTCGCCGGGGGCTTCGACCGCGTCGAATTCGGACGCGGCCGGCCAGGGCGCGCGGTGGATCGACGGGTGCCCCGTCTCGTCGGCGAACACCCAGGACCAGACCTCTTCGCAGATGTAGGGCAGGACCGGTGCGAAGAGCCGCAGGAGCACGGAGAGGCCGAAACGCAGCGCGGCGATCGCCGACGCCTGGTCGGCCTGGGGGATGCCTCCCTCTCCCCGGGCGCGCACCTTGGCGAGCTCCAGATAGGTGTCGGTGAAGCGCGCCCAGAAGAAGCTCTCGGTGTCCTGGAGCGCCTGGGCCTGGTCGTAGGCGTCGTAGCTCCGGGTGGCCCGCTCCACGAGCGCGCGGAGCTCGCGGACGAAGGCGCGGTCGAGCTCGGCGGAGACCGGGCCCACCGGGCCGTCCTGGCCGAGCACGAACTTCGCCGCGTTGAAGATCTTGGTGCCGAGGCGTTTGCCGACCTTGAAGACCTTTTCGTCCAGAGCTGTGTCGGCGCCGAGCCGTGCGCTCGCCGCCCAGTAGCGCACCGCGTCGGCCGAGTACTGATCGATCAGGGGGAGCGGCGTCACCACGTTCCCGACACTCTTCGACATCTTCTTGCGGTCGGGGTCGAGGATCCAGCCCGAGATCGCCACGTGGTGCCAGGGCACGGTGTCCTGGTGGAGGTGCGCCTTGGCGACGGTGTAGAAGGCCCAGGTCCGGATGATCTCGTGGCTTTGGGGGCGCAGGTCGGCGGGGAAGAGCTTCCGGTGCCGCGTCTCGTCGAGCACCCAGTGGGAGCCGATCTGCGGGGAGAGCGAGCTGGTGAACCAGGTGTCGAAGATGTCCGACTCGCCCACGAAGCCACCGGGCTGGCCGCGTTGGCTCTCCTCGTAGCCCGGTGGGACGTCGCTCATCGGATCGACCGGGAGCTGCGCGTCGTCGGCCAGAAGCGGCGCGTCGTAGTCGGGTTGGCCGCCGTCGTCGAGGCGGTACCAGACGGGGATCGGCACGCCGAAGTAGCGCTGGCGACTGATGCACCAGTCGTAGGCCAGGTGCTCGGTCCAGTCGCGGAAGCGCTTCTCCATGTGCGGCGGGTGCCAGGCGATCGATTCGCCTTTCTCGATCAGCGCCTCCTTCTTGTCGAGCAGCCGGACGAACCACTGGCGGGTCGGAACGAACTCGAGGGGGCTGTCGCCCTTCTCGTAGAAGCGCACGGCGTGCTGGATCGGCTCGGGCTCGCCCTGGAGCGCCGGGCCCTCGCCGGTGGCGCGGTGGGCGGGGTCGGCGAGGAGCGCGGCGATCGCCTCCCGCGCCTGCTTGAGCCGTTTGCCCGAGAGCTCGGCGTAGGCCGCGTTGGCCCGCGTCGGGTCGAGGCTCTCGAAGTCGCCTTCGCCGTAGGTCACGGGGACGAGGCGTCCGTCGAGCCCGACGAGCTGGCGCAGGGCGAGACCCTCCTCGCGCCACCAGTGGACGTCCGTGGCGTCGCCGAAGGTGCACACCATGAGCACCCCGGTGCCCTTCTCGGGGTCGGCGAGCTCGCTCGGGAAGATCGGGACCGGCGCGTGGAACACCGGGGTGACGGCGCGTTTGCCAAAGAGCGGGCGGTAGCGCGCGTCGTCGGGGTGGGCCGTGACGCCCACGCAGGCGCCGAGGAGCTCGGGCCGGGTGGTGGCGATCACGAAGGACTCGTCGCTCCCTTCGACCCCGAAGGCGATCTTGTAGTAGGCGCCGGGGCGATCCCGGTCTTCGACCTCGGCCTGGGCGACCGCCATCTGGAAGTCGACGTCCCACATGAAGGGCGCGAACTGGCTGTAGAGGTGGCCCTTCTCCCAGAGGTCGCGGAAGGAGAGCTGGGAGAGCCGCCGACAGTGGTCGTCGATCGTGGCGTACTCCTCGCGCCAGTCGACCGAGAGCCCGACGCGTCGCCACAGCTCCATGAAGGCCCGCTCGTCCTCGCGGGTCACTTCGTGACACAGCTCGATGAAATTGGGTCGGGAGATGATGCGGGGGCGTCCCTTGCGGACCTTGGCGGTGGCGGGTTCGAGATGGAGCCCCTCTTCGTAGCCGAGGGTGGGGTCGCAGCGGACGTGGAAGTGGTTCTGGACGCGTCGCTCGGTGGGGACGCCGTTGTCGTCCCACCCGATCGGGTAATAGATGTTGCGGCCGCGCATCCGTTGATAACGCGCCACCGTGTCGGTCTGGGTGTAGGAGAAGACGTGACCGATGTGCAGCGAACCCGACACCGTGGGTGGCGGGGTGTCGACGACGAAGGTCTCCTCGCGGGGCCGCGACGGGTCGTAGTGGTAGATCCCGCTCTCGCGCCAGCGGGCGTCCCAGCGGGTCTCGGCCTCGGCGGCGTCGAAGTGCTTGGGCAGTGTCGTCGGGTCCACGCTGCGGACCCGCGCTCCATCGGGCATGCCGTTCCTCGCGGTCTGGACTGCGATCCGGGTCGCAGCGCGGAAGAAGATAGGCCGCGGCCGGCCCGCCGCACTCCGGCGCCGCCCGGTCGGCCGCCCTCCCGTGCCGTCCGGCGATCGCGTGCGGGGGCTCAGAAGGCTTTCAGCTCGAGAAAGTCGTCGATCTCGGTGCCGCGGCCGAGACGCCGGGCCTCCCGGTAGACCGCCCAGCCGGCCATCACGTCCTGGACCGCGCTCCCCACCGATTTGAACAGGGTGATCGCCTCCGCGGGGCCCCGGTCGACCCGCCCCCCGGCCACCAGGTCCTTGAGCTCCACCACCCGCTCGGCCGCGTAGGCGTGTTCCTCCAGGGCGGCGATCGCGTCGCCGCTCTCGCCCTCGACCTGCACCTTCGAGTCCATGCCGATGCGCTGGGCGCGGCGGAAGGTCTCGGGGTCGATCTCGCGGAGCCCGCCCCCGGTGGAGCCGATCGAGTTCACGTGCTGCCCCGGCTCCATCCAGGCACCGCGGTAGGCGATCGGGTTGCGGTGCCCGGTGGTGTTGGTCGCGACGATCACGATGTCCGCGCCGGCCACCGCGGCGTCGGGGCGATCGCAGGCCTCGATCCCGACTCCCAGCTCTTCGCTCATCTCCACCGCGAAGCGCTCGCGGTGGGCCCGCGTCGGGCTGAAGACGCGCACCCCTTCGATCGCACGCACCGCACACACCGCCGCCAGATTGGTGCGCCCCTCGAGCCCCGAGCCGATCAGGCCGACGCGGTGGCTGTCCTCCCGGGCGAGGTAGCGGGTCGCGACCCCGGTGGTCGCGCCGGTGCGGGCCCCGGTGAGATAGGCGGCGTCCATCAGACAGAGGAGGGCGCCGCTGGGTTCGTCGTAGATCGCAATGATGTAGCGGACGCCGCGCTCGACCGATCCGTTGAAGACCTTGAAGCCCATCACGCCGCTCTCGCGCATCACCGCGGGCATCACCCGGAAGAAGCCGTTCGTGGTGGGGAGGTTGGCCCGGGGCGGGTAGACGGCGCCGCCGCTCGCCTCCTCCCGCACACCGGCCTCGACGGCGTCGATCATCGCACCCATTGCGGTGCAGGCCGCGACGTCGTCCGGCCCGAGAATGAGTGTCATGGATACGGGTCCAAGGGCTCTCGGTTACTTGGGATTACGGCCCAGAAAGAACTCGGCGTCGGGAGCCGCGTCGAGGTCGAAGCCCGAGGCGACGAGGCCTTGACGCAGCCCCTTCATCTGGCGGTCGTTGATGCGCATGGTCGGGGTCCGCACGGGCCCGCCGTTGAAGCCTTGGAGCCAGCCCTGGTACTTCCACAGCATGCGGTGGAGGAGGTTGCTGCCGGCGAGCATGGCCATCGCCTGCAGGTTGGCCTGACGGCCCGGGTGGATGCGCCAGTAGAGCTCCATGGCGGCGTCCACCAGGCCCTCGCCGACCAGTCGGAACATCCTGGGGACCACGTCGCCAAAATACTCGTAGTTGCTCGTGCCCATGAAGGGCATCGAGACCAGGGTCGACATCGGGATGCCATTGCCCTCGAGGGGCTCGGTGACGATCACGCGGTCGCCGACCCGGCGATGGGCCTCGGTGAAGCCGCCGAGCCAGGGCATCCCGCCCTCTGCCTTCACCGCCACGATGTTGGGCAACGTGTCGACCAGACGCTCGAGCAGGTCGCCGCTGAAGCCCGCCGCGGGGTGGATGCGCTCGAAACCCCAGAGCGGCACCGGAAAGAGCATCACCGCCAGGTCGACGCCCTCACAGAAGGCCGCGGTGTACCCGTAGAGGTCCTCCTCGCTCTGCGGATAGAAGGTGGGCGGGTAGGCGAGGAGCACCAGCTCGGCACCGGCCTCGCCGGCGCGATTCGCGGCCTCGATGTTCTCCTCGAGGGTGTTGAAGCTCGCGTGGTGGATGAGGTGGAGTCGCCCGCGGGCCTCGTCGGCCGCCCAGGCGGCGAACTGAATGTACTCGTCCATCGTGGTGGCGGTTTCGGCCACCAGGAGGGCGCCCCAGAAGCCGTACTCGATCTCGAGACGGACGTCGTGACGGGTCGCCTCCTCGTTGAGCGCCGAGAGGTCGCTGGTACAGGTGGGTGTGATCACGTTGGCGACGCCGCGCATCGTCTCCCGCGCCCAGGCGCGGGCGTCGGCTTTGTCGTAGGGCAGGGCCATGGGTGTCCTCGAAGGATTCAGACCGTGAGTTTGAGACCGCCGTCGACGTAGATCGTCTGGCCGGTGATGTAGTCCGCCGCACGGCTCGCGAGGAGCAGGACCGAGCGGCCGATGTCGTCGGGCTGGGCCCAGTCGCCGGCCGGAATCCGGCTCGCGAAGTCCGCGTCGACGGCGTCGGTGTCGGGGTCGCCGCGCTCCTTGGCGAAGGTGCCGCGCACGGCGAGGGAGCCCGGTGTCTTCACCGCGCCGGGGGCGATCACGTTGGCGGTGATGCCGGCCGGGGCGTACTCGATGGCGTTCGAACGGGTGAGGGCCTCGAGACCGCCTTTGCTGGCGTCGTAGTGGGGCATCCCGACGTAGCTCTTCGCGGTGTTGATCGAGGAGATGTTGACGATGCGGGCCCCCGGCGCCGCCTCCTTCAGGTGGGGAAGCGCGGCCTTGGTCGCGAGGAAGACACCCCGCAGGTTCACCCCGAGCACCCGGTCCCAGAGCTCGAGGGGGATCTCGTCCATGGGGCTCATCGGGTAGATCGCGGCGTTGTTCACGAGGATGTCGAGGCGGCCGAAGGCCTGGACCACCGTGGCGACCATCCCCGCCGACCCGGCTTCGTCGGCGACGTCGGCCTCGATGGCGAGGGCCCGGCAGCCCGCTTCGCGAAGGGTCTTCGCCGTCGCCTCGGCGCTCTCCACGTCGACGTCCGCCACGCCGACGGCGGCGCCGGCCCGGGCCAGGTTGTCGGCGATCCCCTGGCCGATGCCCTTGGCGCCGCCGGTCACGAGGGCGACGCGGCCCTCGAGGTCGAAGAGTCCCTGGATCTCGCGTTGCATGGGTGCCGCTCCTGTCCCTAGAAGAAGACCGAGAGGCTCTCGATCACGTCGTGGTCGAAGACGATCATCCGCTCTTCGTTGAGCCAGCCCTCGCCCTCGCGCCGCCACCAGTCCAGCCGGCTGCAGGAGAAGAGCGTCTCGTTGCGCGCGTCGCGGCTCCGGAAGAGCAGGAGATTCGAGGCGACCTGCACACGGCGTCCACCTTCGTTCTTCAGGATCCGCACGTTGGAGACGTGGTGACGCTGGCGCGAGGGAGGCTCTTCGGCGTGGGCGAAGCCCGTGGCGAGACGCGCCACCCGCAGCCCGAGCGTGGTCTTGTCCTCGTCGAAGTGTGTCAGCCGGTGCGCCTCGCCAAAGCCCTCCTCGCCCCGCGGCATGTTTCTGCGCACCGGGGCCCAGTAGCGGGTCGTGTCGGCAAAGAGCGCGAGCCAGTCCTCGAAGCACCCGGCGTCGAGGAGGGCGGCCTCGTCGTAGAGCCAGGCCTCCAGCTCGTGGCGGAGCGCGTGGTGGGCGTCGCCCACCGCTAGGCGCCCGTCATGCACTTGCGCCAATGATCGTAGAAGCCGAACACCCCGATCTCGGTCGAGGGCGGGTGGATCGTGCCCGGGCGCCCGGCCACGCGCTTTCCGTGGCCGTCGCCCATCTGGTAGTTGAGCGGATACTTGCGGCGTTGGTGACCCGACAGCACCTCGACGGCCTCGCCCCAGACGCAGCCATCGTCCTGCTCGTAGATCCCGGAGGGCGCGAAGGTCAGCGTCTGGATCTTCCGCGCGTACTCGACGACTTCCGCGGGAGCGTCGGCTTCGATCAGCGCGTAGGACCAGACGTCGATCGCGTCCGGGCCACGCGGGTGCCACACCCGGATCGAGGTGAAGCCGATGAAGCCGATGATCGAGAAATTGGGGAAGACCGTGCCGACGTGGACGGTCTGGATCAGCGCGTGCTGCGCGGGCGCGAGGCGCTCGCGGCCTTCGGCGCGGCTGCGCTCGAGGTAGGCCGCAACGGCGGGGTCCAGGTCGCCGATCGGGACGTCGAAGTTGATCCAGCCGTGGCCGTTCTCCGCCTTCACCTCGAAGTCGACCTCCCAGGGACGGTTGCCCCGAAAGGTGCCGTCGTCGGGGGGACCGAGCCCGATCTTCACCATGCTCTGGTGGAGGGTGTTGGCGTGGTAGTTGTCCCCGCCGAACTGCTCCGCTCCGAGCTTCCAGTTACCCGGAAGTCGCCACCGGTGGATGCCGGGGAGCGCCACCATGCCCGCGTGGGAGCGGTCGAGGATCAGGTCGAGGTACCAGCGGAACTCGCCCAGGTGGGTCTCGAGGGTCGGGGCGTCGTCGTCGAAGTTGGCGAAGACCAGCCCGCGGAAGCTCTCGACCCGAGGCGCCTCGACGAGTCCCCAGGCGTCCTTGTCGAGCTCTCCGTAGTAGGCCTCGCGGAACTGCGGAACGCCGCGGAGCTTCCCCTCGGTGTCGTAGGTCCAGCCGTGGTAGGGGCAGGCGAAGTTGCGCGTGTTGCCCTCGTCGACCCGACACACCTTCACGCCGCGGTGTCGACACGAGTTCAGGAAGACCCGGATCTGGCCCGCTTTGCGGTCGCGGACCACGATGACCGGCTCCTCGCCCATCGTGGTGGTGACGAAGTCGCCGCGGTTCGGGACCTGGCACTCGTGGGCGACGAAGAGCCACTGCCGGCCGAAGATCCGGTCCTGCTCGGCCTCGTAGACCTCGCGGTCGCAGAACACGCGCGGATCGACCGTGCAGCGATCCACGTCGACGAGGACTTCGAAGTCTCCCATGCGGATCTCGGCCGGGCCTCAGGCGGCGGGTGGCTTGTGGCCCCAGCTGCTCCCGGTGGTGTGGAGCTCGACCTTCCAGGTGGCGTCGTCGACCTCGCGGGCGCCGTAGCCGTACTCGACCCAGAAGCCGGAGGGCGAGCCCATATAGAACGAGAACATCTCGTCGTTGGTGTGTCGGCCCAGGGTGAGCTCGATCGGCGCTCCCCCGGCCTTGCAGGTGTCGTAGGTCGCGCCGACGTCGTCCAGGGTCTGGACCTGGAGCATGAAGTGATGGAGCCGTCGCGGCGGGGTCGGGACCGCAAGCATGGCCAGGGAGTGGTGGCGTGGGTTGCAGTGGAAGAAGGCGATGTTCGTCGCCGACCCTGCGCTCCGCTCGGGCTGGGGCCGCACCCAATCGCTCATGCGGAAGCCCAGGACATCCATGTAGAAGCGCATGCTCTGGTCGAGGTCGTCGACGAAGAGCACGACGTGACCGAGTCCCTGGTCGCCGGTGGTGAATCCCTCGATCGCCCGCGGCGAGCGGAAGGGCTGGTCGCGCTGCACCAGCGGCCCGGTGTAGGCCTCGCAGGCGATGCCGTTGGGGTCCTGGAAGCGGAACAGGTTCACCACCCGTCGTTCCTCGAAATCCGCCTCGCTCCCCCAAGCGACCGCTGTGCCGCTCGCCTCGAGGGAGGCGGCGAGGGCGTCGAGCTCGGCCTGCGAGGCGGCCTCGAAACCGAGCACGCTCACATCGTCGCGTCCGCCCGGTGAGACGAAGAAGCGGTGGTGGCGCTCGTCCATCCGCAGCAGGAGCGATCCGTCGGCGCCCTTCTCCTCGCGCACTTCGAGCCCGAGGGTGTCGGTGGCGAAACGCCGCCAGGCGTCGAGGTCCTGCACCTCGATCCCGAGATAGCCGAGTTGGGTGACCGCCATGGGATCTCCTCCTGGATGCCCCCCCTCTCGTGTGGACGAAGGGACCGGGGGACAGTCTACAATGCCCGACCAGGAGGGCATCGCGCGCCGCCCGCCCGCGGCGGGGCACAGCGCCGTGGATTATTCTGGGCCGCACCGCGCCCGCGCGGACCCCGCAGAGGAGACGAGATGAAATTCGGGATCTTCTACGAGCTCTCGGTGCCGCGACCCTGGACCCCCGAGGCCGAGCACAAGGTCTACAAGAACGCCCTCGAGCAGGTGCGTCTGGCGGACCAGCTGGGCTTCCACAACGTGTGGGCGGTGGAGCACCACTTCCTCGAGGAGTACTCCCACTGCGCCGCGCCCGAGATCTTTCTCACCGCCTGCGCCATGCAGACCGAGCGCATCCGGGTGGGCCACGGGATCGTGATCTGCGTGCCCGAGTTCAACCATCCGGTGCGCATCGCCGAGCGCGCCGCGGTGCTCGACATCGTCTCCGACGGACGGCTCGAGTTCGGTACCGGACGTTCGGCCACGTGGACCGAGCTCGGCGGATTCCGCGTCGACCCCGACAACACCAAAAAGAGCTGGGACGAGTTCGTCCACTGCATCCCCAAGATGTGGACCCAGGAGCGTTTTTCCTACGACGGTCGCTTCTTCTCGATGCCGTCGCGGGCGGTGCTCCCCAAGCCCTACCAGAAGCCGCATCCGCCGTTGTGGGTCGCCGTCTCGAGCCCGGGCACCGAGCTCGACGCGGCCGACCGCGGCATGGGCGCCCTCGGGGTGAGCTTCGCCTCCTTCCAGGAGCAGGAGCGCAAGGTCGAGGAGTACCGCCGCCGCATCCGGGTCTGCGAGCCGGTGGGCCTCACCGTGAACGACCAGGTCGCGACGGTGAACTTCCTGTACTGCCACGAGGACAACGACAGCGCCTACAAGACCGGGATGGGTATGGTGCGCACCTTCAACTACCTCGCCGGTCAGCTCGACATGGCGAAGGAGGTGTACCCCTCTCGCTTCTACCCCGTCCCGGGGTTGCTCTCGGCCTCGCGCCGTCAAGCGGACAGTCCGGCGGCCGAAAAGGAGGCTCCGGAAGGCATCGCGGTCGGAACGCCGGAGCGGCTGATCCGCGAGCTCAAGAAGTGGGAGTCCTGCGGCGTCGACCGGGTGAACTTCGTGTTGAACGCCGCCGAGGAGATTCCCCAGGCCGCCGTGCTCGACAGCCTGCGTCTCTTCGCCGCCGAAGTGATGCCGCAGTTCGCCGAGCCCGAGGCGCCCCAGGCCGCCGTCGCGGGCGGCAGCGACTAGCGCGATGCCCCACTTCGGGACCCAGGACGTCAAGGCCGCCCACCCGCGGCTCCCGGCCCTCGCCACCCTGACGCCCGCGGGCTGGGTGATGCCCGGGGCGTCGATGCTACAGGTCACCTTCGAGATCGAGGAGGAGCCCGCCGACGCGCTGATCGCGCCGGCGCTCCACCCGAGCATCCCGCCCTACGCGGCGTTCAATGTGCTCCGGGTGCCGGAAAGCCCGGTCGGTGCCTTTGCGCTCGCCGAGCTCCGCGTGGTGGCTCGGGCGGGGATTCGTCCGCGGGGCTACCTCGTTTCGGCCTTCGCCTCCACCGAGGAAGCCGCGACGGGGTTGGCGGAGCAGTGGGGCTTCGACACCGCCGTCGCCGAGGTGAGCCTCCAGTCGCGCCACGATCGCTGGGTCGGGCGGGTGGAGCGGGACGGCGAGCCGATCCTGCACATCGAGCTCGAGGATCCCGAGCCGGTCGCACCCGGTGACGTCCCGCTCTTCTCGAATCTGCACCTGGTGCGGAGCCCCGAAGACCCGGACACCGCCCTGATCATCCAGGTCGACACGGGCTACGAGATCGCTCGGGCCGAGCGCGGTCGACCGGAGCTCCTCGAGCTCGACCTGCCGGCTCTGCGTGCAGAAGGGCTCCACCCCACCGATCCGATGGTCGCCGTCGCCTTCGATTGCGACGCCGACTTCTCGCCTCTGCGTTTCGCGATGGATCCGATGACACCGGCGGTGCGTGGCACACGGCGTCTCGACCGGTAGCCGGTCACCGCGGTCGGGACAGAGCAGGGCCGGGGTGCGACTGCGCCCCGTCACGGCTGCCGGGCGCTAGGGCCTCGCGGTCTCGCCGGCGGCGCGGAAGAGGGCGGCCACCTTGGGCGACCCGTCCGCGGGGAGGGCCAGCGCCGGGTCGAGGGCGCGCGCCCGGGCAAAGTGGCCGCGGGCCTCGTCGCTGCGCCCGAAGGCGGTGGCGAGCTTGCCGCGGAGGAGTTCGAGACGCGCCCGCGCCCGCGCGTCGCGCGTGTCCACGACGGCGGGCCCGTGGCTCCCGGCGAGGGCCTCCTCGAAGCGCGCATCGCGGTAGAGCATCTCGAGCTGGGTGAGGCCCGGGTGCGGGTCGGCGCCCGCGGCCGCGAACGTCGTGGCAACGGCAGGTTCGCTCGGCACGTCGCGGGTCGACGCCACGGGCCCGCGATCCACCACGCCGGGATCGGACTCCCCAGACCCAGACGGCCCGGCAGACGGATCGGTCTCCTCCGCCGTCGCGGCGCGGTCGCTCTCGACTCGGGACGAGCCCGGCTCGCGGGACGCATTCTCCTCGGGGGTGGCCTCGGGTCGCCCCGCCGCCGGCGCCGCCACCGCCACCGGGCCGGGGATGTGCAGCTCCCGGCCGATCACGATCAGGTCCACATCGAGGATGTCGTTGGCCTCGGCGAGTTCCGCCACCGACATGCCGTAGCGCGTCGCGAGGATGCCGAGGGTCTCGCCCCGCCGGACCGTGTGCTCCCCGTGGGGCGGCAGTTCACTCGTGGAGGGCCCCGGATTCGCCACCGATCCCGTGCTCGAAAGCACCATAAGAGAGACGGTCAACACAACGGATTGGAAGAGGATTTTCTGCGGCACGTCGGGATCTTTGCACAGGATGTCCCGCAGGCCAGTCGAATCCGGAGGGAAACCCGATGACGAGCCGGCCTCCCGCTCTCTACACCCTGCCCGACGCGCCGGACCCCCTGTACTACGTGCCGCTCCCGGAGCACGAACGGTCCCTAGCGGCCCTTCGCGACGCCTTGGCCTGCGGGATGACCCGGGTGGCGCTCCTCGGGCCGCCCGGCTTTGGCAAGACCCTCCTGCTGCGCCGCTTGAAGGCCGATTGTCCGCCGGCATCGCGCGTCTTCTACGTCCCCTTCTCCACCGTCGGCGACGACGAGTTCGCCTCGTGGCTGCTCTCGTGGATGGGCGCCCAGGCGGGCACCCTCTCCGACGATGACTTCATCACCTGGGCGCGGGTGGAGCAGCGTCTGGGGCGACGCTGCGTGCTGCTGCTCGACGAGGCGCAGGCCGTCTCCCTCGAGACCGCCGAGCGGATCGATACCTGGGTGGCGCGCGCCGGCGGCGCCCTTCAAGTGATCCTCGCGGGAATCGAAGGCCCGGATCTCGAGGCGGTGCTCGAGGTCATGGATCCGTCCCTCCACCGGGTCGGGTTGCGCAAGCCGCTACGCGGCGAAGCCCTGCGCAGCTTCGCCGAGGCCCTGATCGAACGCAGCCTCGGCGGTCGGGGCGACGCCCCGACCTGGGTGTGGGAGGAGGCCGAGCTCTTCGACAAGACGAGCGGGATCCCGCGCCTGGTGAAGGCGGAGTTGTGCGCGCGTCTCGATGAGGCGGCGAAGTCGACGCCGCCGGCGCCGGAGAGCGTCGCGGCGGCGCAGCAGGTGGCCCTGCCGGCGCCGCCCGCGGATCCCGAGACCCCAATCGTCGACGAAGCGGGCACGACCGCCGCGGCGGCGGCGACCGTCTCGGCGACGCCGGCTCGCCCCGCTCCCGCGGCGAACCCCCCGCCGCCCAGCCGAATGCGCGGGCGTGCGGAGCGTGGCCGGCGCGGCGGACCCGCGGTGCTCCTCGCCTCCGCCGCACTCCTGCTCCTGATGGCGTTGCTCCTCATGCCCTCAGCGCGCCAGTCGGTGGTCTCGGCGTCGACGCCCCCCACACCGGCGGTCGAGGCGATGGGCTCGTTGCACGTCAACGCGGATCCCTGGGCACACATCCGGGTCGACGGCCGACTGGTGGGCATGACGCCCCTGGCCGACGTCCGGGTGAGCGAAGGGGAACACGAGGTGATCGCCGTCTTCCCCGATGGCCGCGAGCTCGTCAAGCGGGTGCGCGTCGAAGCCGCCGGCACGAGCGTTTCGTTTCCCTAGCCCGTCTCCGCGGCGCGCTCCGCGTGTGCACGCGTCGCCCGCACCGCCGGGGCGGCACGAACCGTGTGGTACGGTGTCGACCAAGGAGCACCGATGGCCGACCTCTTCGAGCGCTACTCCGTGATCGACGTCGACACCCACCTCACCGAACCTCCCGATCTGTGGACGTCCCGGGTCGCGAGCAAGTGGGGCGACGCGATCCCCCACGTGGAGCGCTGGGGCGAGAAGGACATGTGGGTGATCCAGGGGCGGCCCGCCGGCGCGCCCGGCGCCTACACGATGGCGGGCTTCGACGGTGTGTTCCCGGCCAAGTACCGCGACACCTGGGCGGACCTTCCCGCCGCCGCCTACGACGCCAAGGCCCGTCTCGCCTTCATGGACCGCGAGGGCATCCGCGCCCAGGTGCTCTACCCGAACGTCGGGGGCTTTGGCTCGGGACGCTTTCTCAAGCTCGGTCAGCCGGAGCTGATGCTCGAGTGTGTGCGCGCCTACAACGACTTTCTCGCCGAGTGGACCAGCGAGGATCCGAACCGGCTGATACCCGTGATGGCGACCCCGTTCTGGGACGTCGCCGAGACCGTGAAGGAGATCGAGCGCTGCGCCGACCGGGGCCACAAGGCGGTGTTGGCCTGTAGCCAGCCCCAGGACTTCGGCCAGCCTTCGCTGCGCAACCGCTGCTGGGATCCCGTGTGGGCCGCGGCCCAGGCGGCCGGGCTCTCGATCAGCTTCCACATCGGCGGCGGGGACGATCCCAAGGAGCTGCTGCGCGACCACGACGACATCGGCGTGCAGGCCAACTTCGCCCGGGTCTCCTCGCTGATGATCCAGGAGAACAAGCGCTGCATCGCCGACATCATCTTCAGCGGGATCTGCCACCGCTTTCCGGATCTCAAGTTCGTCTCCGTGGAGAGCGGGGTCGGCTGGATCCAGTACGCCCTCGAGTCCTTCGACTGGCAGTGGAGCAATAGCGGCGTCTCGCGGGAGCACCCGGAGTACGACCTGTTGCCCTCCGAGTACTTCCGCCGCCAGATCTATGGCTGCTTCTGGTTCGAGAACGATGCCCTCGAGACGGCGCTGGCGCTCTACCCCGACAACATGCTCTACGAGACCGACTTTCCCCATCCCACCTGCATGCATCCAGGTCCCCAGGCGCCCGCAGCCGAGCGGCCCCGCGATTACGCCGCGCGCGTCCTGTCTGCGCTTCCCGACGCGACGCTTCAGAAGGTCTTCCACGACAACGCGGCGGCGCTCTACGGCGTGGACTGATTGGGCCGTGGGCGAGGGCAGGGCGCTCCGGGTGCTGCGCGGCGTGCCGCGCGGCCGCCCGGAGTTCGATACCGCACTCTCGCGGGCGATCCTGCTCGGCGTCGACTCCGGCGAGAGCCCCGAGACGCTGCGTCTCTACGTCCCCGACGACGTGGTGGCGTTCTCGGCGGTCGACCGGGAGCGACCGGGCTTTCCCGCGGCCCTGCGGATCGCCGCGGAGGCCGGGTTCGGAGCGGTCCTCCGTCTTGCCGGGGGACGTGCGGCGCTCTTCCAGCGCGAGGGGCTGGCTTTCGCGTGGTCGCGTCCCAGCGACGACCCGCGGGCGGAGATCACCGGACGCTTCGGGGCCGTCGCCGGATGGATCCGCGACGGACTCGCGACCCTCGGTGTCGACGCGCGGGTGGGCGAGGTGCCGGGGGAGTACTGCCCGGGCGCCTACTCGGTGAACGCCGGCGGGCAGCGCAAGCTCATGGGGGTGGGGCAGCGTGTCGTCAAGGGCGCCGCCCACGTCGGCGGGGTGATCGCCGTCGGCGGGCGCGCCCGGGGCACGGCGTTGCTCGAGCGGCTCTACGAGGCCCTCGGCTACGAACTCGATCCCGAGACGATCGGAGCCGTCGAGGACGAGGCCCCCGGAACGACTCCGGAGGCCGTCGCGGAGGCGCTCCTCGCGTCCCTTCGCGCAGAGCGCACCCTCGACAACGCGGCGGGGTGGCTCCCGGCGGAAGAGGCCCGGGCCGCGGCGCTCTGCGCCCGGCATCGCCTCGACGGGTCGCGGCCGCGGTCGACGAGCGCGGCCGGGGGACCTCGCTAGGAGGCGTGTCCCCGGAGATAGTCGATCACGTCGCCCACCGTGTTGAGCTTGGCGGCGTCGTCGTCGGCGATCTCCATGTCGAACTCCTCTTCCATGGTCATCATGAGCTCGACCACGGTGAGCGAGTCGGTGAGATCTTCCAACAGCGACGCGTCGCGGGTGACGTCGCCCGCCGGGACCCCAAGGTGGTTGGCGATGAGATTCGTGACGCGTTGTTCGAGTTCCATCCCGTCTCCGTAGGGCGCGACCGATCGGTCGCGTGAATGTGGATTTCCCATCGGACGACGCGGGCGAAAGCCTAAGGGATGCGCGCGCCGTCCCGGGATCGGGACGGTCGATCGCCACCCGGGTCTTCGATCGTGTCGCGGTTCGCGGGTCTCGGTGGTCTCGTCCTCCCGAGACCCACCCGTGTGTCTTCAGCGCCAGCTCGAGGAGACCGAAGAGCGGGGGGTCACAAACGCGTTTTTCTGCGAAGGGATCGGGGATCGCATGCCGGAGAGTGAGGGCCGGGTGAGGGCCGAGCGGCGGGGTCGCGGTCGCCTCGTGCGCGACGCGATCGAGGCGCGCTTCGAGCGGCTCGGGCGCTGGATCGTTCGCAACCACCGCGCTTGGGTCGGGGTCGTTGTGCTGTTCGCGGCGCTGCCGATGCTGCCGCTCGGCGAGCTCGAGCTCGACACCAGCAGCCGTGGCTTCCTCCGCGACGACGATCCCACCCAGCAGCGCTACGAAGCGTTTCGCGAGGCGTTTGGTCGCGACGCCTTGCTTCTCGTCGACCTCGAGGCCCCCGACGTCCTGACCCCGGCGGCGCTCGAGACCCTGGTTGCGCTCCACGCCCGTCTCGAGGCCGAGGTTCCGCGTCTGGAGAGCGTCACGAGCCTGCGCAACGCCCCGTCGATGCTCCGGGGCGAAGGGGGCACCCTGCTGGTCCGTCCCTTGGAGCGCGAGTTCCCGCAGCCCGGGGATGCCACCGCCCTCGCCGCCTTCCGCGAGCGCGTGCTCGCCGACCCGATGCTCAGCGGGCTGCTCGTCTCTGAGGACGCGCGTCACGCGTTGGTGGTGCTCAAGAGCGACGCGTTTTCGGCCCACGCCGGCGACGGGGAGCCCAGCTTCATCACCCCGGAGGAAGATGCGGAGATCGTCGCCGCCGTGCGTACGGTTCTCGACGATCAGGTCGCCGCGCCCTACGCCGCGCGACTGGTCGGCGCTCCGCTCGTAGCGCTCGAGCTCCAGACCGCGATGCGTCGCGACATGCTGCGGCTCAGCGTACTCTCGCTGCTGATTTCGGTCGCGTTGCTCGCGCTCCTCTTCCGCCGGGCACCCGGGGTCTACATCCCGATCGCGGTGGTGACCCTCGCCGCCGGGGCGACCCTCGGCACGATGGCCTGGACGGGGACGCCGGTACGCGCGCCCACCCAGATCCTGCCCTCCTTCGTGCTGGCGGTCGGCGTGTGCGGGGTGCTCCACCTGCTGGTGGCCTTCTTCCGGCACTACGACAGCGGCGATGAGGTGGAGGACGCCGTGGGGGCGGCCTTCCGTCACGCCGGGCTCCCGATCGCGCTCACCGGCCTCACGACGATCGCGGGTCTGCTGTCGTTTCGCTCGGCGGCCCTCGCACCGATCGCCGAGTTCGGGCTCTTCGCCCCGATCGGCATCCTCTACGCCACCGGGTTCACCTTTCTGCTGACGCCGGCGCTCCTCGCGATGGCGCCCTTGCGCCAGCGCCCCGAGCGCCGCGAACGCGGTCTCTCGGCCCGTCTGCTCGCGACCCTCGGTCGGCTCTCGGCCCGGTCTCCCCGCGCCGTGGTGGGCTTCGCCACCGTGGCGCTCGTGGTGTCCGTCGTCGGGATCGCCAAGATCCGTCTCTCCCACGACCCGCTCTCGTGGTTCCCCTCCGACCACCCGCTGCGCACCTCCGCAGAGACCGTGGACGCGAAGTTCCACGGACTGATGTCTCTCGAGCTGATCGTGCGCGCCGAATCGCGGCGCGGGTTCAGCGATCCGGATCTCTTCGCCGGGATCCACGCGTTCGAATGGGCGGCGCGTGGGCTCGAAATCGGGGGGACGCGGGCCGGCCACGTCTTCTCCCCGGTCGATCTGCTCGAGCGCGTGCACCGCACCCTCGACCCCGAGGATCCGGCGCCCCTCCCCACCCGACGCGGCACGCTGGTGCGCAACGCCATGCTCTGGGATCAGGCGGCGCTTTCCGGGGGCGGGGGCTGGATGGCGGAGGACGGCCGCGCCATGCGCGTGAGCGTGCGTCTGCCCTGGGAGGACGCCGTCCACTACCCGGAGTGGATCGCGGGGATCGAGGACGCCGCCGCCGCGACCGTCGGCCCTCACGCCGAGGTCGAAGTCACTGGTGCGACGGCGGTGATGAGCCGCGTCGTGAACGCCGTGCTCCAGAGCCTGGCCAACAGCTACGTCCTCGCGCTGCTGTTGATCACGCCGATGATCGGCTTCACGGTCGGGAACTGGCGCGCCGGCGCGATCGCGATGATCCCCAACCTGACGCCGATCGCCGCGACCCTCGGGCTGATGGGATGGCTGGGCATCCCCCTCGACGTCTTCACCCTGCTCGTGGGGTGTATCGCGATCGGGCTGGCCGTCGACGACACGATCCACTTCATGCACGGCTTCGAGCGCGCCTACGCCCGGGAGGGCGACGTCGGCGAGGCGGTGTCGATCACCCTCCAGTCGACGGGTCGCGCGCTGCTCTTCACGAGCCTCGTGCTCGCGACCAGCTTTCTGGGCTACGCGCTCTCTCCGCTCGCACACATCGGGAACTTCGGCTGGCTGATGGCGACCGCGATGACCTTGGCCTTCGGCGCCCTGATCGTGTTGGCGCCGGCGCTCCTCACGCTCTTCCGGACGGGGACGCGCACCCCCGCGGCGGAGCCGGTCGCCGAAGAGATCGAGCCGGCGCTGCGCGACACGCTGCGCGAGAGCGCCGAGGCCCTGGGCTGTGCGCCCGCCTGGCTCGAAGCCGGCACGCTCCCGGCGTTCTCCTACCTCGAGCGCGGCGAGCGCGGTCCCACCCTCGTCCTGCTCCACGGGCTCTTCGGCGCCGTCTCGAACTGGGACGCGGTGATCCCCAACCTCGCGAAGTTCAGCCGGGTGATCGCTCTCGACTTCCCGCTCCTGGCCGGGGCTCGATCGGAGATCACGGTGCAGGCCCTCGCCGTCTACACCGAGGCCTTCCTGCGTGTGCAAGAGCTCCGGGATGTGACCCTCTGTGGGAATTCCCTCGGCGGCCACGTCGCCCTGCGTCTCGCGCTCCAGGCGCCGGAGCTGGTGCGCTCCCTCGTGCTCACCGGAAGCTCGGGGCTCTACGAGCACGAGCCCGCCCGGATGCCGCTGCGCCCGGACGCCGACTTCGTGCGCGACCAGATGCACCGCGTCTTCCACCGCGACGAGTTCGTCACCGACGAAGGGATCGCCGAGGTGGTGGGCATCTTCTCGAAACGCAGCAAGGCCTTCAACATCATCCAGGCCGCCCGCAGCGCGAAACTCGACAACATGCAGGACTGTCTCGGTGAGATCGCCCCCCCGACCCTGTTGCTCTGGGGGGAGCAGGACCAGGTGACCCCGATGGATGTCGCGCGCAGCTTCGAAGACCTGCTGCCCCAGGCCACCCTCGAGAGCGTCGATCGCTGCGGTCACGCCCCAATGATCGAAGAGCCCGAGTGGTTCGCCGATCGCGTCGCGGCCTTTCTCGGCGTCGACGCCAAGGAAGACGACGGAGAGGCCGCGTAGCCGGGCCGGCTCGGGACGGCCGATCCGCGGCGTCGACGCGGGCCGTCGTCGTTCGGTGGATCCGTGCCTAGGGAGCCCCGCTCTTGGAGCCCGATCCGCGGCGTCGGCGCGGGCGACGCCGTCTGCGGCGCTTGCGTTGGGTCTTCTTCTTGGCCTTGGCCTGCGCTTTGGCTTTGGCCTTCGCGAGGTCTTCCTTGCGGCGGCGAATCGTGACCGGGCGGTCGCGGCGCTCGACCGCTTCGAAGAAGGCCGCCGGTCGCTCCTCGGCGCCGCGACAGCGGTCGCAGAGCCCGCAGTCGTCGGGGTCGGGCTCGCCGAAGTAGCGCTGCAGGTGGCGGGCCCGGCAGCCCTCCTCATCGGCGTAGGCCGCGATCGCGTCGAGGCGATGGCCGTCCTCGATGCGCAGGGTGTCGAACTGGGAGGCGAGCTCGCGGAGCCCCTCCGCGAACTCCTCCTGGACGACGCCCGGCCGGATGCCCTCCGCCGTCGTCTCCACCAGACCGGCCTCCTCGATCTTGGCGAGGAGCGCGGCGGCGCTGCGTTCACCCATCTCCGCCGAGACGGCCAGGGCGTGGCGGTCCGGGGCGCGCCCCTCCTTCCACCACGCGAGCAGCCCGGACCCCAGGCGCCGCAGCTGCGAGGGATGGATCCGGCTGCGCGTCTGGAGCGCCTCGTGGATCACGCGGTCCTCGGCGTCGTAGAGCAGGATGCAATGGGCGCGGCGCCCGTCGCGGCCACAGCGGCCGGCTTCCTGGACGTACTGCTCGAGGGAGGCCGGCGCCTGGAAGTGGATCACGTAACGCAGATCGCGTTTGTCGATCCCGAGTCCGAAGGCGCTGGTGGCGACCATGATCGAGCGGCGACGACGGCTCATGAACGAGCGCTGTTCGCGCTGCCGATCGGCGGAGTTCATCCCCGCGTGGTAGCGATGGGTCCGGATCCGGAAGCTCGAGAGCAGGGCGTAGACGGCGTCGACCTCGCGGCGGGTCGAGCAGTAGACGAGCCCCGGCCGCCGCAGTCGCTGGGCCAGACGGATCACCGCGCGGAAGCGGTCGTCGCCGCTGCAGCGGATCAGGTCGAAGGCGAGATTCGAGCGGTGGGGCGAGAGGGCGATCACCAGGGGCTTGCGCATCCCGAGGGAGTCGATCGTGGTGTCGCGCACCGACGGCGTCGCCGTGGCGGTGAGCGCGAGGATCGGCGGGCCCCCGAGGGCCTGGAGCAGGGTGCCCAGGCTGCGGTAGGCCGGACGGAAGTCGTGACCCCACTCGGAGAGACAGTGGGCCTCGTCGACGGCGGCGAGACCGATCCCCCGCTTGATGAGGGCGGCTTGGAGGTCGGCGGCCTCGAGGGATTCGGGGGTGGTCATGACCAGGCGGTAGCTGCCGGCGGCCAGGGCCTCGAGAGCCCGCTCGCGCTTGCGTCCCCGCACGCGACCGTCGATGCGCAGGGCGGGGATCTGCGCCCGCTCCATCCGGCGCTCCTGGTCTTCGAGGAGCGCAAGGAGCGGCGAGACGACGAGCACTAGGTGATCGCGCATCAGCGCCGGAAGCTGGTAGCAGGCCGATTTCCCGTAGCCCGTCGGTACGACGAGCAGGACGTCGCGGCCGCGGAGCGAGGCGCGCACCGCCTGCTCCTGCTCGGGTCGGAGCTCCTCGATCCCGAGCTGCGCCGTCGCCGCCTTGAGGGACATGCGCTTCGGGAGCGTGGGGATCTCGGGCGGCTCGGCCGCCGCCGCGCGGGTGGTCTTCTTCTTCGCGGCGCGCTTGCGCGGCGCGGCCGCCTCGGCCGGGGCCTGGGGCGCCGCGTCGTCGGCGCGCCTCGCCGCGCCGATGCTCCGGCGTTTCGCGCTGCTCTTCTTGCGGGGCGCCGCACTGGTCCGCCGGCTCGCGGTCTTGGTGCGGGTCTTCGAGGCCGCCGGCG
>JANQRO010000192.1 GCA_028284525.1 Myxococcota bacterium
GTCGTGGAACTCCGAGACGTCGTCGCACCACAGCCGCTTCATCGCCTCGAGGTAGCTGTCGCAACGCGCGCCGCGGCGCTCGAAGGGGACGCCGCAGACTGCGAACTCCTCCGCCAGCCAACCGACCCCGATGCCGAAGTCGCAGCGTCCGCCGGACAGCCAGTCGACGTTGGCGACCTCCTTCGCGGTGTACACGGGGTTGCGCTGCGGGACGAGACACACGCCCGTCCCGAGGCGGATCCGCTCGGTCTGACCGGCGAGGAAGCACAGGGTCGAGAGCGGTTCGAGCACCCCCACCTGGTCGGCGGCGACGCCCGGAATCTTGCCGTCCGCGGAATACGGGTACTGCGACTCGTATTCGTCGAAGAGCACCACGTGCTCGGGGATCCACAGCGAGTGGAAGCCCCGGTCTTCGGCGGCCTTGGCGGCGGCCCCCAGATACTCCGGTGTCGCGACCGGCGCGGCGCTCAGCACAAAGACTCCGACCTTCATGGATCCGTCTCCTTGGTCCGGTCCCGGGGATCCCGGGGACGGTGGGTGGGGTCCCATCGTAGGGAACCCGGAGCGGACCCCGCCCGCGACGGCTGCGGCCCGCTGCGCCCGGCTAGCCTCGCTTGGCCCAGAAGCGGTCGATCCCGCCGCACTCGAGGTCGGGGAGGGCGGCCGGCGCCGGGGAGGAGAGGTCGCTCTGGGCGTCGCCTTCGAAACGGCGGTCGAGGGTGCCGTCGTAGTCGGAGTCCTCGTCCTGTCGGACGACCTCGGTCCCCGAGACGACCTGCACCACGTCGGGCCGGCCGTCGCCGTTGGTGTCGGCCTCGAGGCCCACGCGGGCGCCGCCCGCGTAGAGCTCGCGCTGGTCGGCGCGGCCGTTGCCGCTGGTGTCGAGGAGCACCTCGACCACGAGCCCGCCCTCCACCGCTGCGCGCGCGTCGAAACGCCCGTTGCCGTTGGTGTCGAGACACTGGGCGGCGACGCTGCCGTCGGGGTGGAGGAAGAGCTTCTTGTTGGGGCGGGCGTGCCGGCCCTCGGCGAGCTCCTGGACCACCGCGACGCCGGCGTCGTTGTAGCGGGTGAGGACGTCGGGGTAGGCGTTCTGGTTGGTGTCCCGCACCTCGCGCACCAGCCGCTCGCCGTCGAAGTGGCGCCAGAGGTCCATCTTGCAGTCCCCGGTGGTGTCGAGCCGCTCTTCGCTTACGCGGCCGTCCGCCGTGTAGCGCTGGAGAAGGTCGGGGCAGCCGCGCCCGCTCTGGTCCTGTTCGACTTCGACGATCCGGTCGCCCTCGAAGCGCGCCGTGAAGTCGGGCTTGCCGTCGCCGCTGCGGTCCTCGCTCTTCTCGAGCACCACGCCCTCGGCGTCGGCGGTGATCCAGGTGTCGATCCGACCGTCGCCGTTGGCGTCCGCCTCCTGGACCTCGCGACCGCCTCCGGCGCTGCGACTGCGTCGGTCCATCGTCCCGTCGAAGTCCGAGTCCTGCTCGGTCAGTACCGCGACGTCGCCCTCGAAGTGCACGACCAGGTCTGCCACGCCGTCGCCGTTGGCGTCGCGCTCGGTGCGCTGCTTCACGCCGTCCTCGAAGAAGGTCACCTGCTCCAGACGCCCGTCCCCGTCGCTGTCTTCCTCGATGCGACCCGGGCGCTCCTCGGCGTCGAAGTGGGTCAGGACCTCGAAGACGCCGTCGCCGTCCTGGTCCTCGCGTTGCAGACGACGCCGCGCGTCGGCGTCGTACTCCACCACGATCTCGGGCCGTCCGTCGGCGTCCGCGTCGGCCCCGGAGCGCGCGCCGCCTCCCTCGAGCTGGGTCGTCACCAGCTCGAAGTGCCCGTCGAAGTCCGCGTCTTCCTCCTCGCGCTCGAGGACCCCCTCGGCGTAATGCTTCAAGAGGTCGGGTCGACCGTCGGCATTGCGGTCGATCTCCTCGCGCACCGGGCGCTCGGCGTCGTCGAAGTGCACGGTGGTGTCGGGCTGGCCATCGCCGTCGGTGTCGCGTTCCTGGCTGGCCTGGCGTCCGGCGACGAAGGCCGTAGTCGAGTCGTAGGAGCCGTCGCCGACGGTGTCGCGCACCTGGCGCACGATGGCGCCGCCCTCGAAATCGCTCGCCACGTCGTAACGGCCGTCGCCGGTGGTGTCGCGTTCCTCGCGGACCTTCTGGCCCTCGGCGTACTCGGCCCGCAGGTCGTAGCGCCCGTCGCCGTCGGTATCGCGCTCTTCCGCCAGCACCGCGCCGTCGGGCCCGAGCTGGCCCTGGGTGTCGAGACGGCCGTCGCGGTCGCCGTCCTCTTCGAAGGAAGCGGGTCTGCCGTCGTGGAAGACCACGAAGCGATCCGGTGTCCCGTCGAAGTTCTTGTCCTCTTCGACCCGTTCGGTCTCCCCCGCCGCCGTGTTGGTGCGCCAGCGGTCTACTTCGCCGTCGCTGTTGGTGTCGAGGAGCACGCGGAGCTCGGTGCCGCTCTCCGGATCGAGGGTCACCCAGGCGTCCACGGCGCCGTCCCCGGAGCGGTCCTGCTCCTGCTTCTCGAGACGCTCGTCGGGGTCGTAGAAATTCCAGAGCTCGACCTGGCCGTTGCGGTCGTCGTCGAGCTCGACCCGGACGAGACGTCCCTCGCCGTGGAACTCCACCCGGCTCGGGGTGCCGCTGCGCGCCGGGTCGAAGCTGCGGCGTCGCAGCTCGCCGTTGTCGTACTCGGCGGCGATCTCGAAGTAGCCGTCGTAGTCCTCGTCGAGCTCCTCGGTCAGGAGCTCTTCGTAGGCGTCGAAGCGGTAGCGGGCGTCGATGTCGCCGTCGCCGTCCCGGTCTTCGTTCTGGGTCACCTTCTGGTCGGACACGTACTCGATGAAGGTATCGGGCTTGCCGTCGGCCTTGGTGTCGGCCTCGCTGCGCAGCCGCGTGTCGCCCTGCCAGAAGGTCTCGAGGTCGTGGGCACCGTCGCCGGTGGTGTCCCGCGTGTCCCGGGAGAGTTCGCCCGTCTCGAAGTGGCGGGTGAGGTCGACCCGGCCGTCCCCTGTGGTGTCGTGGTCTTCGCGGACGACGTGGCCGCTGGCGTCGTAGCGCGCCTCGTACTCGGGCTGGCCATCGCCATCGATGTCGCGCACCTGATGGCGTTCGATCTCGTTCTCGAACGTCGACACCGTGTCGAAGCTCCCGTTGGCGTCGGTGTCGACCTCGCGGCGCGCGCGTTGTCCGTTCTCGAAGTGGGAGACGATGGTCGGCTGGCCGACCCGGTCGGGGTCCTCTTCCTGGCGCAGGAGGACGCCGCCCTCGAAGAAGCCGACGACGTTGAAGTGGCCGTCGCCGTTGGTGTCCTGCTCCTGTCGGGTCTTTGCACCGTCGGCGCCGTACTCGATGCGGAGGTCGGGCTGGGCGTCGCCGCTCACGTCCTCCTCGACACGCGCCACGGCACCCGCCTCGTAGTACACCCAGCGGTCGGGCTTGCCGTCGAAATCGCCGTCGGAGACCTCGCTGGCGGGCTCGCCGTTCTGGTAGACCACGGTGGTGTCGGGGGCGCCGTCGCCGTCGTGGTCGGCGGTCTGTTTGGCGGGAAGCCCGTCTTCGAATTCGATCCACTGCTCGGGACGGCCGTCGCCGTCGGCGTCGCGCTCCTGGCGCCGGGGCTCGCCGTTCGCGTCGTAGTCGATCCAGGTGTCGAAGGTGCCGTCGCCATCGGCGTCGGACTCGGCGCGCACCGGCTTGCCCCCGGAGTAGCGGACGATCTCGTCGAGCCGGCAGTCGCGATCGCGGTCGCTGCGCTTCTCGGCGAGCTCTTCGTTCTCGTCGTAGAGGAGCTCGATCGGCGGACACGAGGCCTGCTGGGCCTCGGCGGCGCCGGGACTCGCGGCGATCGCCACCGCGGCACCGCACAAGACCACGAGGGCGCGGGGGTCGCGGCGAGTCATCACGGGCTAGGACTTGAGCCGGAAGGTGGCGGTGATGCGCTCTTTGGCGAGACAGCGGACGGCGTCGTCCATGGCGGGGAAGGGCGACGACGCCCGGAGTGCGTTGGCCGCTTCCTTGCCGAGACCCGGGTCGTCGGCGGAGACGAGCTCCACGGACCGGGCGGTGCCGGCGACGTCGATCTTGAAGCGGATCACGGCGACCACGGTGCGACCGGGTGACGAGCTGGTCCAGCGGTTGTAGACGGGGTCGCGGATCATCCCCATGTAGGTGGAGACCTCGGGGCGGTCGAAGCACGGCGTCGCGGCGCCGCCGTTCCCGCCCTGGCCGCTACCGGTGCCACCGGGTCCCCGCAGGTTGCCGTCGCCCACGCGGGTGTTCACGCTGGCGAGACGGGGCCCGTGGCGCGAGCCGAGGACGTCGCGATCGGAGAGCCGCCCGTCGAGCACCGACGAGCCGGCCTCTTGGACGTTCGCCGGGCCCGTGCCGATCGTGTTGCCCTGGGTGACCACCGCGGTCGGGCCCACCGAGGGGCCGACCGGTGCGTCGGTCTGGATCGGGCCCCGCAGGGCCGGCGCGGCGACTTCGGCGACATCGACCTGGGTGGCCTCCACCCCGGCGACCGAGGTGACCGCGCGCACCGTCTCGACCGCCACGTTGGAGCGGGTGATCGCGCGGGGCGCGGCGACGGACTGCACCGCGTCGATCTGGAGGCGCTCGGCGGTCACCGCCGGGGCGGCCTGGGCGACCACCCGGGGATTCACCACCTGGGGGGCCACGGCCTGGGCTGCCGGGGAGAAGTTGACGCTCCGGCGCTCGGCGAGGGCGCGACGCGCCGGCGCGGGATCGGGCGCCGGAGCCGGGATGTCTCGGATCAGCTGGACCTTGATGATCTCTTCGGGCTCTTCCTCGGGGGTCGTGGCGGCGAGCAGCAGCAGCGCCGCCGCGAAGGCGGCATGGAGCGCCAGCGACCACAAGCCGGCGTATGCGCGGGGCTTCTTCCCCTCAGGTTCGGGAATTCCGATCCCCGGAAAGGGGATCGCGGCGGCACCGCCCGACGCCCCGGCCGCGCCGAGGCGGAGTCGCCTCCACGGCGTCGTCGGCTGCGGGCGGCGGCGCACCGTCTCGAGCAGCTCGTCCGGGGTGCTGGGTGCACGAAAACGCATGGTCAAGCGGGTCCGGGCCTCAGGTTTCGGCGCGTCATGGGGTTCGCCTCCCCACCGTAGCGTCGGCCCCCGCCCTGTCTCTCTGCCCGCGGCGGGGGGTGCGAGCAACAGGATCCTAGGACGCGGATTCCGCGAGTGTCAACGTGACGCGACGACGCAAAGCGTGTGCAAAAACCCTTTCCGTGCTTCTCTTTCCCGATTGGATACCGTCACGTCGTCCCCGCTCGCGGTACTCACCTCATGGGCGTCTGCAACGGGACCCCCACTGCGCTTCGAGCGCGGCCCGACGGGGCGCAAACGCGACCCATCGATCGGGCATCGAAGCCACGACTGCAGAAGCGGCTGCCGCCAGGAGGAGTTCGGTTTGGACAGCAGTACCGTCATTGAAATGATCCGGATGGGTTGGATCACGACCTATCCGCTGGCCCTGTGCTCGGTGATCGTGATCGCCGTCGCGCTCGAGCGCTGGTGGCGCTACCGCGGCATGGAGAGCAAGAGCCGCGACCTCACGCGCAACGTGGTCGAGGCGCTCTCGCACCGGGATCTCGGTCAGGCGAAGTCGCTCAGCAACGGTGCGAAGACGCCGCTCGGCGAGATCTTCGAAGACGGGCTGGCGTGGAAGAACATCGCGCTCGAAGACCTGGAGCGGATCTTGACGACCTCGCGTCACGAAGCGCTCAACGAGATGCGCCGGGGCTTGTGGATCCTCGGGACGATCGGCTCGCTGGCGCCCTTCATCGGCCTGTTCGGCACGGTGGTGGGGATCATGAAGGCCTTCCACCAGATCTCGGTCGAGGGCTCGGGTGGCTTCGAGGTGGTGGCCGCCGGGATTTCCGAGGCGCTGATCGCCACCGCCGTGGGGCTCGGCGTCGCGATCGTGGCGCTCGCCTTCTACAACTACCTGCAGGTGCGCGTCGGCCACATCGGCAACGCCTTCGCGCGCTCGTGCGAGCGCTTCGTGCAGGCGCTGCTCTACGTCGAAGCCGCCGGCAACGAGCCGCCGGATGCCGACACGCCGGAGGTGGGCCATGGCCGTCACCAGCCTGCCTAGCGGCGGTGACGGCGAAGAGAGCGGGATCGTCGCCGAGATCAACATCACCCCGCTCACCGACATCTTCCTGGTCCTGCTGATCATCTTCATGGTCACCTCGTCGGTGATCTCGAATCAGGGCAAGGAGGTCGACCTGCCGAACTCGGTGGTCGCGTCCCAGACACCGGCCGGTGTCACGGTGACGGTCACCGCCGACGACGAGATCCAGGTCGATGGCCAGCCGGTCAGCATCGAGGGTCTCGGACCCGCGCTCGAGACGGCTCTCGCCGCCGCGCGCGAGAAGGTCGTGATCCTGCGTGGCGACCGCTCGGTCGTGCTCGGACGCGCTGTCGGGATCCTCGACCTGGCGCAGGAAGCCGGAGCGACGGGGATCGCGTTGGCCACCAAGCCGGGAGCGGCCACCGACGGCTGATCGGCGTGGCGCCCGGAAGCAGGGACCGCCCGGGCCGCCGTCCTCCACCCCGGGTCGGTGCCGGCGGCGCTCTGCCTCAGGCCGGCGCCGGCGTCGCTCCGAGGCAGGGCATCGCGTCGAAGTAACCGGGCCACGTCTTCGCCACACAACCCGGGTCGCGGATCTCCACGCCGGGGATCCCGAGCCCGGCGAGGGCAAAGGCCATCGCCATGCGGTGGTCGTCGTAGGTATCGATCGACGCCCCGTGGAGCGGCCCCGGATGGACCTCGAGCCAGTCGTCGCCGGCCCGGGCATCGGCGCCGAGCCTGCCGAGCTCGCGCTCGAGGGCCGCCAGCCGATCCGTCTCCTTGATCCGCAGGTTGCCGACATTGCGGATCCGCGTCGGGCTCTCGGCGAAGAGCGCGACGACCGCCAAGGTGAGGACGGTGTCGGGTACCGCGTTGAGATCGGCGTCGATCCCCCGCAGCGGGCCGGTGTCACGCGAGACCTCCACCGCGTCGCCCTCCCGGCGCACCGCACAGCCCATCGTCTCGAGGAGCTCGAGAAAGGCGAAGTCCCCCTGGGCCGAGTGGGTCGGGACGCCCTCGACCCGCACCCGGCCCCCGGCGATCGCCGCGGCGGCAAAGGGGTAGGTGGCCGCGGTGGCGTCGGGCTCGACCGTGAAGGAGGTGGCGCGGTAGCCGGTGGGCTCGACGGCGAGGGTCTCTTCGCCCCGCCACCCTGCGCGGGCGCCAAACCCCTCCATCACGCGCAGGGTGAGATCCAGGTAGGGGCGGGACACGATCGGTCCTTCGAGGGCGAGCTCCACCGGGCCCGGGGCACAGGGCGCGGTGAGGAGCAGCGCCGAGACGAATTGGCTCGAGCGACTGGCGTCGATCGACGCCCGCCCGCCAGCGAGGGTCCCACCGTGGATCCTGACTGGAGGACAGCCGTTTACACCAAGTTCTTCACATCGAACCTCGAGTGATTCGAGGGCCCGGAGCAAGTCGTCGATCGGGCGTTCGCGCATCCGCGGGCTGCCGTCGATCACGACGGGTCCGTCGGCCAGGGCCGCGGCGGCGCACAGAAAGCGCGCCGTCGTCCCCGAGGCGCGGGCGTCGATCGGCCCGGTCGGGCCGCGGAGCCGGCCCCCTACGCCGTCCACCCGCCAGCGCGTGCCTCCCGTCACCACGTCGACGCCGAGGGCCGCGAGCCCGCTGGACATGGCGTCGGTGTCGTCGCTGCGCAGGGGTCGCTCGAGGGCGCTCGTCCCCTCTGCGAGGGCTGCGCAGAGGAGCGCCCGGTTGGTGATGCTCTTGGAGCCGGGCACCTCGACGATGGCGTTGAGCGGCCCGCTCGCGGGAGCGATGCGGTAGGCCTCCGGGAAGGGCGGGTTCACAGAGCCGAAACATTGCACCCCACGGCGGTGCCGCCAGCGATTCCGCAGCCCGGGGCGTTGCGCCGGTTGCGGCCACACGGGCGCTTCGCCACACTTGCGCGCCGCGCCCGCCTCCCGAAATTGCTCTCACTACCAGGCACTTAGCCCATCACCCCATGCTCAAGCGACGTCTCTTCACACCGGGCCCGGTGCCCGTCCCGGACCGCGTCCGCCTCGCCATGGCGGCGCCGATCCTCCACCACCGCCAGGCCGACTTCCTGCCCCTCTTCGAGACCTGTCGAGAGGGGCTGCGCCGCATCTTCCAGACCGAGGAGCCGGTCCTGATCCTGGCCTCCTCGGGGACCGGGGCGATGGAGGCCGCGGTCTCGAACGTTCTGTCCCCCGGCGACCACGCCCTCGTCGTGCGCGGCGGGAAGTTCGGCGAGCGCTGGGCCGAGATCTGCGAGGCCTATGGCGTCCGCACCACCTGTCTCGATGTCACCTGGGGCGAGGCCGTCGACCCGGACGCCGTCCGGGTCGCCCTCGAGGCGAGCCCCGACATCCGCGCCGTCTACCTCCAGGCCTCCGAGACGAGCACCGCAGCGTGTCACCCCGTGCGCGAGGTCGCCGAGGCGGTGCGCGCCGTCCCCGGTGAGCGGCTGGTCGTCGTCGACGCCATCACGGCGGTCGGCGTCTACGACCTGCCGATGGACGCCTGGGGGCTCGACATCGTGGTCTCCGGCTCGCAGAAGGCCTTCATGCTGCCGCCGGGGCTCGCCTTTCTCGGTCTCTCCGAGCGCGCGCGTCACTTCGCGAGCTCGGCGTCGAGCCCGCGTTACTACTTCGACCTCGAGAAGGAGCTGAAGAACCAGCCCAAGGATCAGACCGCGTACACCCCCGCGGTCACCCTGCTGGTGGGGCTCGCGGAAGCGCTCCGCATCATCCTCGACGAAGAGGGCCTCGAGGCCACCTGGGCCCGCACCGAGAGCCTGGCCCACGCGACCCGCGAGGCGATGCTCGCGATGGGGCTCCGCCTGCTGGCGCCGAACGCGCCCAGCCCCGCGTGCACCGCGGTCTACGTGCCCGACGGCATCGACGGTCCCGCGCTGCGCAAGGTGCTGCGCGACGAGCTCGGGGTGAACGTCGCCGACGGGCAGGGAGCGCTCAAGGGAAAGATCTTCCGGGTGGCGCACCTGGGGTTCTACGACCGCTTCGACGCCGTCTCGGCGGTGGCCGCCGTCGACATGGCGCTCGGTCGCCTCGGGTGGTCGGGTGGCCGCGGGCTCGGTGTCGCCCGCGCGACGGAGCTTCTGGGGGAACGGTCGTGAGCAAGGTACTCGTGAGCGACAAGCTCTCGCCCCGGGGGCTCGAGATCCTGCAGGAGGCCGACGGCCTCGAGGTCGACTACGCCCCGGGGCTCGACCCGGCGGATCTCCTCGACCGCATCGCCGACGCCGAGGGGCTGGTGATCCGCAGCGGCACCAAGGTGACCCGTGACGTCCTCGAGGCGGCGCCGGCGCTGCGCGTGATCGGCCGCGCCGGCATCGGGGTCGACAACGTCGACCTCCCCGCCGCGACGGCCCGCGGAATCGTCGTGCTCAACACGCCCTCGGGCAACAACGTCACGACCGCCGAGCACGCGATCGCGCTCCTGGTCTCTCTGGCGCGCCACATTCCCCAGGCCACCGCATCGATGAAGGAGGGGCGCTGGGAGAAGAGCGCCTTCACCGGGATGGAGCTCTTCAACCGCACCCTCGGTCTGGTCGGGCTCGGCAACATCGGCCGCGTCGTCGCCGACCGCGCCCGCGGCCTCGGGATGCGTGTCATCGCCTACGACCCCCATCTCCCCGACGAGGTGGCCACCAAGGCCGAGGTCGAGATGGTCGACCTCGACGGGCTGCTGAGCCGCGCCGACGCGATCAGCGTCCACGTCCCCAAGACCAAGGAGACGACGGGGTTGCTCGGCCGCGAGACCCTCGGGCGTTGCAAGCCCGGGGTGCTCGTGATCAACGCCGCGCGCGGCGGGATCGTCGACGAAGCCGCCCTCTACGACGCCCTGGAGAGCGGCCACGTCGGCGGCGCCGCCCTCGACGTCTTCGAGGTGGAGCCGCCGGCGGGCGACCACCCACTCCTCGGGCATCCCCGGGTCATCTGCACCCCGCACCTCGGCGCGTCCACCGAGCAGGCCCAGCTGAACGTCGCCATCCAGGTCGCCGAACAGGTGCGCGACTTCCTCGTCGACGACGTGATCCGCAACGGCGTGAACGTGCCGTCGGTGAGCCCGGAGGTGCTCGAACAGCTGCGTCCCTATCTCACGCTGGGGGAGAAGCTCGGGCGCTTCCAGGGCCAGCTCTGCCCGCGCGCGATCGAGGAGATCGAGGTCGAGTACGCCGGCGACGTCGCCGAGCTGCGCGTCGAGCCGATCACCACCGCGGTGCTGAAGGGGCTCCTCGAGCTGGTGTCCGACCGGGCCAACATGGTGAACGCTCCGGTGATCGCCCGCGAGCTCGGCATCAAGGTGACCGAGTCGAAGACCAATCGCTCGGACGACTACGCCAGCACGATCACCACCCGGGTGAAGGGCTGCGACAACCGGCTGATCGCCGGCGCCGTGTTCCACGGGAGCCAGCCCCGGATCGTGCGTCTCGACAACTTCATTCTCGAGGCGATCCCCGAAGGCGTCGCCCTGGTCATCCACAACGAGGACCGGCCGGGGGTGGTGGGCAAGGTGGGCTCGATCCTCGGCGACGCGGGCATCAACATCTCGCGGATGCAGCTCGCCCTCGATCGCGAGCTCGGCGAAGCCGCCATGCTCGTGAACGCCGACGCGGCGCCGCCGGCCGACGTGATCGAGACGCTGGGCGCGCTCCCCAACATGATCTCCGTCCAGGTGGTGGAGCTCTAGCGTTGGCGACCCTCGTGGCCGTGGGTGCCCAGTGGGGCGACGAGGGGAAGGGCAAGATCGTCGACTGGCTCGCGCCCCAGGCGGACCTGGTGGTGCGCTTCCAGGGGGGAAACAACGCGGGCCACACCCTGGTGGTGGACGGCGAGCAGACCGTCCTCCACGTGGTGCCCTCGGGTGTCCTCCACGGGGACACGGTGAATCTGATCGGGCCTGGGGTGGTGGTGAACCCGGAGGTGTTGATCGGCGAGCTCGACGCCCTCGCCTCGCGCGGCGTGCTGCGCGACCCCTCTCGGGTGCGGGTCTCGGGGCGCGCCCACGTGATCCTCGCGTGGCACGTCGCCCTCGATCAGGCCCGCGAAGAGAGCCGCGGCGAGGGCAAGATCGGTACCACTGGACGTGGCATCGGCCCGACCTACGAGGACAAGGTGGCGCGCAGGGGCGTGCGGGTGGCCGATCTCCTCCACCCCGAGACCCTGCGCGAGACCGCGGGCCGGGTGGCCGAGGAGCGCAACCGCGAGCTCGTCCACCGCGGCTGGGAGCCGATCGAGGTCGATGCGATCGTCGACCAGGCCACCGCCTGGGGCCGGCGCCTCGAGCCCTACCTCGACCACACCAGCCGCATTCTGGTCGAGGCGCTCCGGGCGGGAAAGAACATTCTCTTCGAGGGGGCCCAGGGCACCTTCCTCGACATCGACCACGGTACCTATCCCTTTGTGACCTCCTCGAATTGCGTCGCGGGAGCGGCCTGTACCGGCGCCGGGATCGGCCCCACGGCGATCAACCGCGTGCTCGGCATCTCGAAGGCGTACACGACGCGGGTCGGGGGGGGCCCCTTCCCGACCGAAGACCACGGCGAAGGCGGGCGTTCGCTGCGCGAGCGCGGCGCCGAGTTCGGTGCGACCACCGGGCGACCGCGGCGCTGCGGCTGGCTCGACGTGGTGATGCTGCGGGAGGCGGCGACGGTGAACGGCTTCACCGGTCTCGCCCTCAACAAGCTCGACATCCTCTCCGGTCTGGCGGAGGTGCCCATCGCGACGGCCTACCGCATCGACGGCAAACGCACCGAGCAGATGCCGATGACCCTCGCCGAACTCGAACGCGCCGAGCCCGTCTACGAGACCCTCCCGGGTTGGGGCGAGGACATCACCGGCGCCCGGGTGGACGACGACCTCCCCGATCGCACCCGGCGCTACGTGGAGCGCATCGAGGCTCTGGTGGGGGTACCGGTGGCGATGATCTCGGTGGGGCCGGGGCGCGACCAGACCATCGCGCGGGACGACCTCTTCGATTGAGGGAGCGGCGTTGAGCGAGCAGGGCAGCGAGAGCCCCGACGCCGCGCCGGCCGGTGGGGGCCCCGACGCGGGCGATGGACGGCGAGGGACGGGTCCGGCCCTCGAAGTGGAATCGCTCTTCTTGCGGCGCGGCGACCGGGTCGTCTTCGACGATCTGAGCGCGCGCTTTCCCGCCGGGAAGATCAGCGTCGTCACGGGACCCAGCGGCTCGGGCAAGACCACGCTGCTCCGCGTGATCGCGTGTCTGCTGCGCCCCGACCGCGGGCGCGTCCTCGCGGACGGACACGACCTCGTGGGGCTCCCCCGCGCCGACGTGCGCGAGTTTCGCGAGCGGGTGGGCATGCTCTTCCAGGGCGGTGCCCTCCTCGACTCGATGACCGTCTTCGACAACGTCGCCCTGCCGCTGCGCGAGCACACCCGCGAGAGCGAAGACGCGATCCGGCGTCAGGTCCACACGGCGTTCCGAGCGGTCGGGCTCGACCGGGTCGACGCGCTGCTCCCCGGAGAGCTCTCCGGCGGGATGGTGAAGCGCGCGGGGCTCGCGCGCGCGCTGATCGGCGCGCCCGACATCCTGCTCTGCGACGAGCCCTTCTCCGGGCTCGACCCGCCGACCGTGCGCCGGGTGGAAGAGCTCCTCGTCGACATCAACCGCCGCACCCGGGCGACCCTCATCCTGACCTCGCACCACATGGCCACGACCCGGCGTATGGCCGACCAGCTCGTCATGCTCCTCGAAGGCGGCGCGCTGACCGGCCCGCCCGAGACGCTGATCGCCCAGGGCGACTCCCAGGTCCTCGATTTCTTCGACCAGCCCACGGAGGGGGCGGAGGCCCGTCGGGCGGAGGCGCGAGGGTGAGCGATTCGGGCCCGATCCGCGCGACGGGGGCGCGGGTACTCGAGACCGTCCGCCAGCTCGGCGAGTTCTCGCTCTTCAGCCTGCGTCTCGCCGGCGCCGGCACGCGGGGCCCGTTTCGAGCGCGCCGGCTGGTCGCGGAGCTCTACGACACCGGCGTGCTCTCGCTCATCATCGTGTGTATCTCGGGGCTCGCCGTCGGCATGGTGCTCGGTCTGCAGGGGCACAACACCCTGGTGCGCTTCGGCGCCGAGGAGAGCCTGGGTGCGGTGGTGGGTCTGTCGCTGGTGCGCGAGCTCGGGCCGGTGCTCACCGCGCTCCTCGTGGCGGGGCGCGCCGGGTCGGCGATGGCCGCCGAGATCGCCTCGATGGTCGTCACCGAGCAACTCGACGGTCTGCGCATGATGTCGATCGAGCCCCTCGACTTCGTGGTGTCGCCCAAGGCGTTGGCGATGTTCATCGCCATGCCGCTGCTGGCCTCGCTCTTCGTGATCTTCGGGATCGGCGGCGGCTACCTCGTGGGTGTGATCGTCCTGGGAGGAGACGGCGGGAACTACCTCTCGGCCCTCGAGAACGCCGTGAACTTCCGCGACGACGTCCTCGGCGGGTTGCTCAAGGCCACGATCTTCGGATTGCTCGTCGCGCTGATCGCGACCTACCGGGGCTTCACGGCGACCCCCACCTCGGCCGGGGTGAGTGCCGCCGCAACCTCGACGGTCGTGATCGCGTCGGTCGCGACGCTCATCTTCGACTACTTCATCACCGCGCTCTGGGGGGTCTAGGAGCGCGCGGACGCGCAGGAGGGAACGCGCCGTGGCGACGACGCAAACCACATCGCATTCGAGCTGGGGGCGGGAGTTCTGGGTGGGACTCTTCGTGCTCGGCGGCCTCGCCGCGCTCGCGGCGTTGTCGTTCCAGGTGGGCGGAGTGGCCTACCGGGGTCCCGGCGGGCTCGAGCTCCAGGCGGTCTTCGACGAGGTCGGCAGTCTGAAGCCCCGCGCGCAGGTGGTGGTGGGCGGCGTGAAGGTCGGGCAGGTCCGGGCGATTCGCCTCGACGAGGACTTCCGGGCGCGCGTGGTGATCGAGGTCGACGGGTCGCTCGAGCTCCCGAGCGACACGTCCGCGTCGATCCTCACCGCCGGGGTCCTCGGCGACCAGTACATCGCGTTGGAGCCGGGGGCCGAGGAAGGTACCCTCGGCGACGGCGATCAGGTCCAGTACACCCAGAGCGCGGTGATCCTGGAGCGCTTGATCGGGAGGCTGGTGCAGACCCTCGGGGCGAACCGCGACTGAGCGGCCGGGCCGAGACCGGGCGGAGACGTCGAGGGCGGAACCAGGGCGGCGTGCGGAGCGAGCCGAGCAGGACGGGGTTGACCGGCGCGATGACGAGTAGATGGGGGAGGGCGGCGCGACGCGTCGCGATACCGGCGTTCGGTCTGGTGGTGCTCGGCCTGGCCACGGGCTGCGCAACCCAGGGGCCGGGGGGCCAGACCCGCGACCCGCTGCAACCGGTAAACCGCGCCGTCTTTGGCTTCAACGTCTTCCTCGACGACTGGGCCCTCGGCCCCACCGCGCGTGGCTACAAAAAGATCACCCACCCGCGGATGCGGCGCTCGGTGACCAACTTCTTCTACAACCTCGACTTCCCAGAGCGCCTCGTCGCGAGCATCGGTCAGGCCGAAGGCGAGAAAGCCGCCACCGAGGTCGGACGTTTCGTCGTGAACACCACGATCGGCGTCGCGGGGCTCTTCGACCCGGCCACCCGCTTCGGGATGGCCCGCTACGACGAGGACCTCGGCCAGATGTTCGGGCGCTGGGGCGTTCCCGGCGGGCCCTACTGGGTCTTGCCCTTCCTCGGCCCCTCGAACCCGCGGGACACCACCGGCTACGTCGCCCAGATTTTTCTCAACCCCTTCTTTTGGCTCGACTATCACGAGACGAACTACGTCTCACTGGGGACGGGGTTGTTCCGCGTGCTCAACGCCCGGGCGGAAGCGGACGAGCAGATCGCGGCCGCAAGACGCAGTGCCCTCGACTATTACATCTTCGTGCGGGACGCCTTCATCGCCCGCAGGGAGGCGCAGATCCGCAACGAACCGCTACCCGAACCCGGGGCCGCATCGGAGGCGCAGGACGATCTCTACGACGACCTCTACGATGACCCCGACGCGGACGACGATCCCGAAGCGGGGGAGGAAACCAGCGATGCCGAAGCTCCTTGAGGTGGCGGTGTTGCGCACGCGCTGCGCACGGGTCGCCGGCGCCGGGGCCATCGCGGTGGCGCTGGGCCTGGCGCTCTTCGCACACGACGCGCGCGCCTCGACCCCCGACGAAGACGCCGCCCGGGCCGCGGTCCAGGACACGATCGACCGGGTGCTCGCCATCCTGGGTGACGACGCGCTGAGCCTCGACCAGAAGAAGGACCAGGTCGAGGCGATCGCCATCGACAGCTTCGACTTCGACGTGATCTCCCGCCTCGTCCTGGCGCGCAACTACAAGAAGTTCGACGATCGCCAGCGCAGCGACTTCACCGAGGCCTTCAAGCGACACCTCTCCGCCACCTACCGCGACACGCTCGACACCTTCTCGGACGAGGCGATCAGCATCGAGTCGACCCGGCCCGAGAGCAACGGCGACGTCACCGTCCGCTCGGCCATCCACCTGGACGACGGCGACAACGTCCGGGTCGACTACCGCTGTCGCAAACGCGGAGAGCGCTGGCTTGGCATCGACGTGATCGTCGAGGGTGTGAGCCTCGTCCAGAACTTCCGTGCCCAGGCCCAGGAGATCGTCAGCAACGACGGCCCCGACGCCCTGATCGAACGTCTCAACACCAAGGTGCACGAGGCCAGCTAAACCGCCACACTCCTCCCGGCGCGACGGGCCCTCCCGGGCCCCGGCAGCACGGGTCGCTAGCTCAATTGGTAGAGCACCGGGCTTTTAACCCGTTGGTTCTGGGTTCGAGTCCCAGGCGACCCACCAATGATTCGCGCTGGTTGGGCGTTTCCTCCGATTCCTCCAACAGGGGCGGAGGCGAATGGGGCGGAGGCGAATCGCGACCGCCGTCTCGTCGCCAAACGTCGCGAGGGACAGGTCCGTCTCTCCCTCGTTCGTCGCCCAGGCGACCACGCCGCCCACCAGCTCCCCGATCGCCCCGAGCGCCAGGATGTCCATGGGTGTCCCTCCTTCGGGAGGGAGCGTTTCGCGCCGGTAGGAGAGTCGGGAGATGGGATAGAGTCGCGCGACCTGACAGGAATCCAGAGACTCGCCGAGTACGCACCCGTCGAGGAGAAGGCATGGACACGACAGACGTCCTCTCGCTTCTGGGATCCAATCCCGAAGGCTCATTTCTGGAGTTCGGGTCCTTCAACGGTCGTGCCTTCGGAACCTGCCGGGTTCGTGGCGTGTCCCCAGGATGGGAGATGCACCCCGATACGGATGAGTTCTTCTATATCATCGAAGGAACGTTCGAGATCACGCTCTTGGAGAGCACCGATCCAGAGCACTACACCGCGCCTGCGGGTACGTCTTTCATCGTACCGCGGGGGATCTGGCACAAGCCAGGAGCACCCGAAGGCGCGAAATTCATCTACTTCACGCCCGGCGAGACCCTGTACTCGGAGGAGACCGACCCTCGCCCATAGGATCGAGAGTCTCTTGGCGCGCAGAGTCCGCCCCGTGACTCGTTCCTTCGGGGCCCCCCGATCGCGGGTCCCGGCTTTGCGAGCGTGGTCGCGATGACGCGATACAGCCCGATGCGGAATCCGCTCGGCGATTCGTCACGTGACGTCCCATCGGGTGCTCCGAACACCGAGACGTGGGGAGACTCCGACGGAGTCATAGACGTCTAGACGAGCCCTTCGTTCACCCCCGCGCAGCCCTGCGCAGCGTTCTCACTTCGCCCCGGCGCTGCTTCTTGCCCTGCGAGCGAGCTTTGGGTCCGTTGGTTCCGCTGTGGAGGCAGGACACCGGGAGCCTGGGGCTCGAAGTCCCACTCCCGATCCAGGTGGATGGCGACGGGGATTTCGTCGCCGGGACCGGCGAGGTGATGAAGCTCGACGGCGACACGGGGGTGCTCCAATTTGCAGGTGGTGCGAGTTCCGGAGCCCGGTGCGCTGGGTGTGTCCGTCGGGCTGCTCACCGGCCTTCTGATCGCGACCCGCGGACGGCGGTTCGTCTTCGACGCACGCTCTCGCTGAACTACCATGCAGTCCTCGACATCGCCGCCGCGCGAGCGCGGGAGGATCCATGGACGTATTCCGACACGATCTGATCCACATCGACGGAGTCCGCCTCCACACGGTCGAGGCCGGCGAGGGGCCGCTGGTGGTGTTGCTACACGGGTTCCCCGAGCTCTGGTACTCCTGGCGTCACCAGCTTCGCTTTCTCGCGGAGTGCGGGTTCCACGCGGTGGCGATCGATCAACGCGGGTACGGTCGCTCGTCGAAGTTCTGGTCGCCCGACGCCTACCGCATCGGCGAGCTCGTGGGCGACGTGGTGGGGCTCGTCCGGCACCTGGGGGAGGGCCCCGCGGTGGTGGTCGGACACGACTGGGGTGCACCGGTCGCCTGGACCGCGGCTTGGCTCCACCCGGACACCTTTCGCGGGGTGATGGGAATGAGCGTGCCCTTTTCGGGCCGGGCGCTCGTCGCGCTTCCGGGAAACCCCTTTGGCGAGCACCGCCCCGAGACCTTTCACGCCGAGCTCGCGGGCCCCGGCCACGACTTCTACCAGACCTACTTCGGGGCACTCGGCGCGGTGATCGACGAGGCCGAAGCCGACCTCGCCGGGTGGATTCGCGACCTCATGGTCGGCGTCTCGGGGGAGGGGATGGCCGCGGCGGGCTTCGACCCGAAGATGCCCTGCACCGCGGAGGCCATCCGCCAGTCGGCGGTGGTGATCGAACACGGGCACCAGATGCGAGAGCGCTTCCCGAGCCCAGCGAAGCTTCCGGCCTGGCTCGGCGAAGAGGACCTCCAGACCTTCGTGAGCGAGTTCGAGCGCACCGGCCTGGCGGGCGGGTTCAACTACTACCGCAACATCGACGCGAGCTGGCACGACCTCGAGCCGCACGCCGGCCGCAAGGTCGAGGTTCCAGCGTACTTCCTGGGCGCCGAATACGACGTCGCCACGTGGTGGGGCCAGGAGGCGATCGCGCGGGTCGACGAATACTGCACCGACTACCGGGGGACCACGATCCTCGAGGGGAGCGGCCACTGGCTCCAGCAGGAGCGACCCGCCGACACCAACGCGGTTCTCGAGGCGTTCTTGCGGGGCCTCCCCTGACGCGAAGGGAGGGCGCGCTAGAGCAGGCCTTCCGTCCGTTCTTCCAAGAGCCGCAGCACCACGGAGGGCAGTGGACGGTCCGGATCGGCAGCGCACAGCCGACGAAGCGCTTCGGCAACCTCCTCGCCATCGGTGCGGGTCGCTTTGACGAGTGCTTCTTCGAATCGTTGGTGGTCGTTCCACGCCACGGTGAGAGCCGTGCGCTCTTCTCGGGTGGCGGGGCGGACCGCAGGGTTCGCCGAGGGGAGTTCCTTCAGGGCCGTGAAGTACTGGTTCTTGAAGTCGGTGTGCTTCGCAGCGAGAGCGGCATACGCGGCGATCGTTCCGGCACCAAAGAAGCGTTGCGCGCGCTCGTCGGCCGACAAGTAGTGGGAGCAGAGCAGATCGCCATCGCTCGCGTGGGCTGACATCGAAGACAGCAGACAGGCGAGAACAACCAGTACGGTTTTCACGGGGCGCTTTCTCCGTTGGGGCTCGTTCACTTCGGTTCGGCCCACCCCGGGGAGCGCCGCGACGGGGCTCTGATGCGGGGCCGAGCGGTCTACGGGACCCAGATCACGCCGAACTGGTTGTCCTCTACGGCGCCCTCACCGCTCACGGTGAAGTTCGACGTGATGTAGCCCTCCGCCCCGGCGAACTGGCCCGTCCCCGAGACGATCCGCCACATGATGCATCCGGAGTTGGTGCCCTCGTTCGGGCTCGGCCCCAATCGTCCCTCGCCGACCGTCTCGAAGCTCAGGCTGTTGCCGGCACCGAAGGTGATGGTCCCGCTCTCGTCGAACTTGCCGTCCTCGCCGATGCGGACCTCCGAGTCGAAGGTCGCGTCCCCGCCGTCGATCCTGTCGATGCTGCTCTCCAGACCCGTAGCCGTCACCCGGGTCGTGATCGCCGAGCTCGGCGACGACGTCGCGGCCTTCAAGATCGTGCCCTCGTCGTTCTGCGGGCTCGCCTGACCGGCAAACCGGAGCGCGTAGCTCACCTGCTTCACGGTTCGGTCCTCCTCGAGGGAAACACTACCCCACGTGCCGGGGGGCCGGACTCAGAATTCCTCGTGCTGGGGCAGCGAGTCGTGGATGACGTGGAGGGGATGCTTCGAGCCGACCCAGATATGGCGCTCGGTCTCCACCGGGTGCCCGGGGTGACCGCTGTCGAGGGTGCCGGGTGTGTACCAGACCACCTCGGGCTTCCAGTCGACGTCGATGAAGAGGTGCGAGCCACACCGGCGGCAAAAACGGCGGTGGACCTCGGGAGTCGTGTCGTGGGAGGACAGCTCGTCGCGGCCGGACTCCACCACGAAGCGCTCGCGCAGGATCGTGGCGTAGGTGCCAAACATCGAGGCATGGCACTTCCGACACATGGAGCAGTGACAGTGGTGCAGCTCCTCGCTGGCGCCAAAGAGCGTGTAGCGGACCGCGCCGCATTGACACGATCCCGTCGCGGTGGCCTGTCTCATCGCGGCCCTTCGTCCCCCTCAGACGTCGCGGTCGCGCGAACGGATCGCCTCGGCCCAGACCTCGGGGTTTCCCTCTTCGCGGGTCACACGCAGGGACAGCCGCGAGATCACCCAGCCCGCACGCCGGCGTCTGAACTCGTTCTCGTACACCCCGAACATCGTGTATCGCGCGGGCCCGCGGAGCCCACCCAGCCAATGCTCGGCTCGCATCACCGCCCTCGCTCGGGCTTGGTCGCCGTCGAGGGTGACCAGGACGTTCGTGATCATGTGCTGGGTCGTGTCGAAGCGATCGATGACCGACCGGGTCCCCGCCACGTGGTCTCCACGCGAGATCGTCGCCGGAGCGAAGGCGGGATCGATCCCCGAGAAGTCCGTGACGAGGGGATCGTCGAAGATCGTCGACCACGCGTCCCAGTCGCGCTCGTCGACACCGGCCCCGTAGCGATCCATCAGCCGCCGAATCGCGGACTCGTCGTCCAGGGTCTGACTCCTCTCGTCACTTCGCCGTTCGGCCCACGCTCCGTGGTCGGTCAAGGTAGTGCAGCGCCGCTACGGTCGCTCCGACGCGGGGGTGGCGCGAAGACGCTAGTCGCCCAGATGGGCGACGAAGTCCATCTCCACGACGAGACCCTCCTCCGCCAGGGAGATCACCTGCACCGCCGTCGCGGCGGGGTACGGCGCACCGGCGTCGTCGTAGACCGCGAGGCGGACGGGCGCTCCGTTGCCAAACTCCTCCCAGTCGGTGAGAAAGGCGTTCTCGCGCACGACGTCGTGGAGCGTCGCCCCGTGGAGCGCGAGGATCTTGCGGAGGCGTTCGTAGATCATCGTGATCTGGCGAGCACCATCGCCCGGCGCGTGGACCGAGCCGTCGTCTTCGAAGGCCACGAGGCCCCCGATGTAGAGCGTGTCCCCGGCGCGCCGCGAGACGGACACGCCGTAGGCCGCGTAGGCCTCCCTCATCGCCTCGCTGTCGGCGGTCTCGGCCGGTGACGTCGAGCCGCCGCAAGCCGTCGTCCCTGTGGCGAGTGCCAGCGCGACGCACCACGCGATCCATCGACCCGGAGTCCAAGTCGTCATCCGATCCCTCCTCGACGTAAAGCGTACCGAGCGCGCTGCGTGGGCACCCGAAGCCGTTCGCCGATCTCGCCGAGGAGCGGACGGGCTCCATGCTAGCGTCTGGAGAGCGGGCGAGGGCTGGACCAGCACCGCGCCGCGCGACGAGTCGTGGAGGTGTCGCCGTGGGCAGGACGAGCATCGATATCAACACCGACTGTGGCGAGAGCTTTGGAAACTGGACGCTCGGTAACGACGCGATGGTCATCCCCGAAGTCAGCTCGGTGAACCTCGCCTGTGGGTTTCACGGCGGCGACCCGCTGACGATGCTCAACACGATCGACATCGCGACCGAGAACGGCGCGCGGGTCGGCGCTCACCCCGGCCTCCCCGACCTCCTGGGCTTCGGGCGACGCATGATGGACATCACCCCCGACGACGCCTACGCCTACATCGTCTACCAGGTGGGGGCGTTGCAGGCGGCGCTGCGGACCCGGGGCGTGTCGCTCCAGCACGTCAAGCCCCACGGCTGTCTGATGTCGATGGTCGGGAGGGACGCGCCGCTGGCGGATGCCGTCGCGTGCGCCATCGCCGACACCACCGACGACCCCTGTGTCTACTTTACGGCGCCCCTCGACGGCGCGGCGCTGCCGAAGGCCGCGCAGCGTCACGGCGTGCGTGTGGTCGCCGAGGTGTACCCGGACCTCGCCTACGACGACGACGCCAACGTCGTCGTCGAGCGCACCAAGGTCGCCAAGGCTCCCGCCGACTGCGCGGCGCAGCTGCGGCGCTTTCTCGACGACGGGCGGGTCCAGACCCTCTCGGGCGCTCTCCTGCCCCTCGAGGCGGAGAGCATCTGCGTCCACGGCGACGGGCCCAACGCCGCGGGGATCAGC
>JANQRO010000199.1 GCA_028284525.1 Myxococcota bacterium
GATGGCCTTCCACATCTTCTGGCGCGACTACCTGTCGTCGATCGACAACCGGACCACAGTGCTGATCCTGGGCGACGCCCGGAACAACTACAACGACCCCAAGGCCTGGTGTCTGCGCGACATCCACAACAAGGCCAAGAACGTGGTCTGGTTGAACCCCGAGAGCCCGAACGCCTGGGGCTTCGGCGACAGCGTGATGGATCGCTACCGGCCGCACTGCGACGTCGCCGAGGAGTGCCGCAACCTGCGCCAGCTCTCGAAGCTCGTCGATCAGCTGATCCTCTAGCGCGTCTCAAGGTCGCTCGGCGTCGCTCCGATGCCGAGGGAGTGAAAGGTGCCGCGCTCCTTCTCGCGCTCTCGTGTGTCGTCGCCTCCGCGACGAACGCCCGCGAGGCTCGCGCCGCCGGCGCGGTGTGCGAGTCGAAGCCGACGGGTTCGGTGATGCTGTTGATCCTGCCGACCCGGCAGAAGGTCCACGACTACGCGGCCTCGCTCAGCCACATCCCGGTGGTCGCGCGGGACAAGACGACGGTCGTCTTTCAGGACGGGCGCGTCGTCACCTCCGACGTCGGTCGCGCCGGCGAGCACCTGAACGCCCTCGGATGGGCGACCCTGCGTCTCGAAGTGGTGGCGTCCTTCGGGAGAACGCCCCAGCGCCGCCGCTCCTTCGGCTGAGGTTGAGCGGCGCGCGCCGGTCGGCGCGGGCGAATTCCGTTGCCGCAGGCTTAAAGCGAATCCGCCGTGTGACTACACAACACAGCGGATCTGCAAATGAAGACGCCCCGCTCAGAGAGCGGGGCGTCTAATGGGGGGAGGGCGGTGGACCAATGATGGGGGGTGAGAGGTTGGACATTTCGTGAGAAATGTCACATCCACCGCCGCTCCAAAACCATCGAGGGGATTATGCCTGCACTCGCAGCTTCCTGTCAAACACGATTTGAGAACTTGACCCGCAGAATCTGGGGGAATCGCAGGAGGACCGCCCCGGCCCGACCGGCAACGCGTAGGCAACTCTGCGCGCTAGTCGCGGAGTTGATGGGCAAGTCTCCGCTTTTTCATTAGTTTTCGCCTGCCATGGCGACCCGGTTCTCGATCCGCACCTCCGGCTGTCAGATGAACGTCCACGACACCGAAAAGGTGGCGAACCTCCTCCACCACGCCGGGATGAACGGGGCGGCGGAGGAGGCGGATGCAGACCTCCTGATCCTCAACACCTGCTCGATCCGCGAGAAGGCGGAGCACCGGCTCTACTCCGACCTCGGCACGCTACGCGCGTGGAAGGCCGAGCGAGCGGGACGGCTGATCGGGGTCGGCGGCTGTGTCGCGCAGCAGGAGGGCGACACGATTCTGCGCCGCTTCCCCCAGGTCGACTTCGTCTTCGGGACGCACAATCTGCGGCACGTCCCAGCGCTGATCGACGACGCGAAAGCCGGCCGACGCCGGGTCGAGACCGAGGAGAACCGCTCCCTCGAGCGTTTCGACCTGCCCGAACGACATCCCGCGCTCTCCCACACCACCCCGGGTCGCGCCTTCCTGACCGTGATGGAGGGCTGCGACATGTTCTGCAGCTTCTGCATCGTGCCGCGGACCCGGGGCCGCGAGATCAGCCGGCCGGCGCAGGCGATCCTCGACGAGGCCCGTCACCTCGTCGAGCACGGGGTGTGTGAGATCACGCTCCTCGGGCAGACGGTCAACGCCTACGGCCGACACGACCTGCGCCGCGGTCACAGCGCGCGCGCCGGGACGATGCCCTTCCACCAGCTCCTCGCACAACTCGACGCGATCCCCGGCCTGCGCCGGCTGCGCTACACGAGCCCCCACCCGATCTTCTTCGACGAGGGACTGATCCGAGCACACGGCGAGCTCGAGTCGCTCTGCCCCCATGTCCATCTTCCGGCCCAGAGCGGATCGGACCGCATCCTGGACGCGATGCGTCGCCGCTACACCGGCGACGAGTTGCGCGCGATCGCGTCGGCGCTCCGGGGGGCGCGTCCGGATCTCGTGGTGACCACCGACCTCATCGTGGGCTTTCCCGGAGAGCGAGACGAGGATTTCGCCGACACCTTGCGCCTCGTCCAAGACATCGGCTTCGTCGACAGCTACTCGTTCAAGTACTCGGCCCGCCCGGGCACCCGGGCCCCGACCCTGGAGGACGCGGTCGCGCCGGACCGGGCGCAGGAACGGCTCGAGGCGCTCCAGGCGCTGCAGCGGGACCTCACGATCGCCTATCACCGGAGCCGCGTCGGTCAGGACGTCGAGGTGCTCGTGGAGGGGTGGAGCCGACGGGGCCACCAGCTCTCGGGGCGTGACCCCCAGCACCGGATCGTGAACCTCGAGGCCCCCGGGGAGGCCGGGCTCGAGCCCGGGGCCTTCACCTGGGCGCGGGTCGTAGAGGCCACCCCCCACTCGCTCCTCGGAGAGCCCCTCCCACCCGCAAATTTGCTCGGGATCGCCTCCTTTCGTTGAAGAAGTTCCCCACGAGGGCCGATGACTGAAGGCAGCGCGCTCCGCCTCGGCGGAGGGGTGCGCCCCGTCCCCGCGGCGGGGGGCCCGAGCGCTCGGGGGACGGATGGCCAAAGCTCGCATCCTGGCGGTCGATGATCAGCGCTACTTCCGCGCCTTTCTCGAGGACATCCTGCGCGGCGAAGGCTACGAGGTGCGCTCCGCCGAGAACGGCGAAGAGGCCCTCCAGTACCTCGAGACCGGCACCTACGACGTCATCGTCACCGACGTCGTGATGCCGGGGATCTCGGGCACCGAGCTCGTCGAGCGCGTGAAGGCGCGGCGTCCGGAGCAGGACATCATCGTGGTGACCGGCGTCGGAGACGTGCGCACCGCGGTCGACGCCATGCGCTCGGGGGCGAGCGACTACCTGCTGAAGCCCCTCGACCCCACCCTCCTGGCGCGCTCCCTCGAATCGATCCTCCAGCGTCGGCGGCTGCGCCACGAGCACGCGTCGCTGATGGCGGAGAACCTCGAATACCTCGGCGCGCTCTCGCTCTACGAGCGCTCGATGGCCCTGTTCTCCACCTATGCCCTCGGGCCCCTGGCGAGCCGCGTGCTCGACGGACTCTGTCTCGAGCTGCGCGCGGAAGGGGGAGCGATCTGGCTGGCCGAGAGCGGCGATACCGATCGACTGACCCTGCTCGGGACTCGCGGCCTGCCGGCGGGGCAGCGCGAGCCGGAGTGCCTCGCTCTCGACGCGATGCCCGAGGAGCTCCAGCCGCTCCTCGAGTTCGGCGCGGCGCCCTACATCCCACCGGCCCCGGAGCCGGCGCTGTGGGTGCCCTTCCGGGACGGCGGCCCGCTGCTCGGGCTGGCGCGGATCTCGGCGCGCAAGGGGGCCCGGTCCTACGAGGACACCGACCGCGGGGTGGCCGAGCGCTTCGCGCGGCCCGCCAGCATCGCGATCGCCAACGCCCTGCGACATCACTCCCTCGAGCACCGCTCCTTCCGCGACCCGGTGACCGAGAGCTATACCGCGGCCTACCTCAACGATTTCGTCGAGAGCGAGATCCGCAAGGCCGGTCGCTTCGGCCGGGTGTTCTCGCTGCTCCTCCTCGAGCACGGCGGGCTCGCGGCGGGTCCCGCCGGCGACGCGGAACGCGCCCGCACCGCGGCCCAGCTCTCGCGGGTGCTGCGGGGAACCGATCTCGTCGCCGCCGTCGGCAAGAACCGCTTTGCCGCGCTCCTCCCCGAGACCGACGCCCTCGGCGCCACGATCCTGAAGCGACGGGTGCGCGAGGTCTTCCGGCCCTACGAACCCGCGGCGGGCGAGGACGACGGCATCCGCGTGGCGACCGCGGCCTTTCCCTTCGACGGCCGTGACCGCGACGCGCTCTGGGAGAGGCTCGACCGTCGTCTCGTCGAGGACCACGAGAGTGTGATCCGCAGTGCGGGGCTGCGCGGGCGGCCCTTTCCCGCGCTCCTCGAGGCGCTGTCCCAGTACGGGCGCTTCCTGGCCGGCGACGCCTTCGGCTCGATCGCGCGCTTCCTGCTGGCCGAGGTGGACCGCCGGGCCGGAGAGCGCGGCATTCTCGGCATCGCGCCGGGCCCGGCCTGGGTCTCGGCGGTGCGCGACGGGCTCACCGGGCTCGATCCGGCCACCACCCGTTGCGAGATCGTCCTGGTCAGCGACGTGCGTCCGGACGTCGTGGCCGGCGCCCCGGTGACGATCGTCTCGCCCCAGCGCGTCGGATGGCGTTCGCCGTTCCTGTTCTACTACACCGAGGGCCCCGCGTACGCGGCGGTTGCCGACACCGCCAAGGGCACGATCACGGGCCTGTGGCAGAGCGGCGACCGCGGCTTCGTCGAGGAGATCGCATTCCAGCTCCAGAAGGCGCTCGGAATGTCGATCGGGCGCTGAAGGACACCATGGGTCGCACCGTCGTCATCGCCGATTCCGACGCCGCCCGCAGCGATCGTGTGCGCAGCGCATGCGGCGCGCGCGGCTTCCGGGTGCGCTCGGCCCACTCGGGCGCCGAGGCCCTCGAGCTCGCGATCGGTGAGGTGCCGGAGGTCCTGGTGGCCGGCGGGAACCTCGACACGATCGAGCCGGCGAAATTGGTGGAGATCCTCCGCACCAACCCACGCACCCGGCGCATCCACTGTCTGCTGCTGGGCGTCGAGGCCGGGGAGCTGCGACAGGAGTGGGGTGCGACGGCGCTCCCCGCCGACGCCGACCCCGAGGACATCGGCGACCTGGTGGCCGAGTGG
>JANQRO010000208.1 GCA_028284525.1 Myxococcota bacterium
ACCCGGAGCGTGGTCAGCGACGCCGGCGTGCCGGTGGCCGCGGGCGCGGTGCTGCGCTCCGGCGAGGACGCCCGTGGCTGGGCCGGGGGCTACCCGGCCTTCGTCAAGCCGCGTTTCGAGGGAACTTCGAAGGGAATCGACGCAAGGTCACGCGTCGACAACGAAAACGAGCTCGTCGAAGCGGTCGAGCGCACCACTCGGGTCTACCGCCAGCCGGCGCTGGCCGAGGCCTTTCTCCCGGGCGCCGAGTACACCGTCTGCGTCACCGGCAACGCGCCGGCCTCGGCCCATCCGGTGCTCCAGCGCGCCCTCGACCCGGCGAGTCGGATCGGCCACCACGCGGTGGCGAGCGACGCCGAGCCGCTCCTCGCGGGACGCCTCGACCCGGTGCTCGAGGGCCAGCTCGCCGACCACGCGTTGCGCGCCTACCGCGCCCTCGAGTGTCTCGACTTCGCCCGGGTCGACTTCAAGCTCGACGCCGAGGGCACCCCGCGTTTTCTCGAGATCAACACGCTCCCCACCTTCGCCCCGGACGGCTCCTTCGCGATCCTGGCCGAGCTCGCGGGTCGCCCGGTGGACGCGCTGCTCGCCGACATCTTCGCCGCCGGGCTGCGCCGACTGGGTCTCGTCCGGTGAGCGAGCGGCCCCGCAGCCGTCGTCCCGCCGAGGTCGCGCCCGAGGAGTGGAGCGATTGGAGCTGGCAGATGCGTCACCGCATCCGCGACGCCGCCGGACTCGGCGCGTGGATCGACCCCAGCGACGACGAGCGCCGCGCCATCGATGCTCTGGGCGACCGCTTTCGCTTCGTCATCACGCCCTACTACGCGTCGTTGATGGACCCCGAGGATCCGGCCTGTCCGGTGCGGCGACAGGTCGTGCCGCGGCTGGCCGAGCTCGACGACGCGGCGGGTCTCGCCGACCCCCTCGACGAGGTCGCCCACTCGCCGGTGAAGAACATCGTGCGGGTCTACCCCGACCGCATTGCCTTCTGCGTGAACAACGAGTGCGCCCTCTACTGTCGCTACTGCCTGCGCAAACGCATGGTGGGCGAGCCCGAGTGGGCGATGAAGAAACGCGAGCTCCAGGCCGGGATCGACTGGGTGCGCGAGACCCCCGAGATCCGCGACGTGCTCCTCACCGGTGGCGACCCGCTGATCTTCAACGACGAACGTCTCGGGTGGCTCCTCGAGTCCCTGCGCTCGATCCCCCACGTCGAGATCCTGCGTCTCGGCACGCGGCTACCGGTGACGCTTCCCTTCCGCGTCACCCCGGCGCTCTGCGACCTCCTGTCCTCCTTCCACCCGCTGTGGGTCAACACGCACTTCAACCACCCGAAGGAGCTCAGCGAGGAGGCCGCTGCGGCCTGTGACCGGCTCACCCGGGCGGGCATCCCGGTGGGCAACCAGAGCGTGTTGCTGCGCGGCGTCAACGACGACGAGCGCGTGATGAAGACGCTCTGCGAGGGCCTGGTGCGGATGCGGGTGCGTCCCTACTACGTCTACCAGGCCCAGCTCCTCGAGGGCACCGGTCATTTCCGGGTGCCGATCGAGCGCGGGGTCGAGATCTTCCGGGCGCTGCGCGGCCGCACCAGCGGCTTCGCCATCCCCACCTACGTGCTCGACACCCCCTACGGCAAGGTGCCGCTCAGCCACCCCTATCTGAAGGGCCGCGAGGGAGACGACGTCGTGGTCGAGGCCTACGACGGCCGTCTCTGGCGCGAGCCCAATCCCCTGGATCCCCCCGAGCCGGCTTCGTGAATCGGGGCGGGAGCCCGGAGGTCGCGAAGAGCGGCGCGATCGCCGGGGCGGCGGCTCTGCTCGCGGCGAGCGTCCTGCTCTCGCGGGTGCTCGGGGTGGTGCGCGACGTCGTCCTCGCCGACTTCGCGGGGATCAGTCGGGAGAGCGACGCCTACAACGCCGCCTTCCAGATCCCCGACCTGCTGAACTACCTCCTCGCCGGCGCCGCGCTCTCGATCGCCTTCCTCCCGCTCTACACCCAGCGCCGCGGCGAGGATCCGGCCGCCGCCGAGCGCTTCTTTTCGGTGGTGCTGGGCAACATGGGCGCCCTCGCCGTGGCCGCGACGGCGCTCCTCTTCGTCTACGCCGAGCCCCTGGTGGCGCTCCAGTTCCCGGCCTTCGACGCCGAAACGAGGGCGCTCTGTACCCGGCTCACCCGGATCGTGCTGCCGGCGCAGGTCTGTTTCGTCGTGGGGGGGCTGGTGCAGGCGACCCTGATGTCGCGGGGTCGTTTCGGCGCCGCGGCGCTGGCCCCGCTCCTCTACAACGACGGGATCGTGGCCGGCGGGCTGCTGCTCGCGCCGCGTCTCGGGATCGAGGGCTTCGCCTGGGGCGCACTGGCCGGCGCCGTGGCCGGACCGATGCTGGTCCCGCTCGTGGACGCCTGGGGCCGGGTCCCGCTGCGTCCCGTGCTGGCCCCCTTCGAGGGCAGCTTCTGGGGCTACCTCTGGATCGCGCTTCCGCTCATGGTCGGGCTCTCGTTGCTGACGGTGGACGAGTGGTACGACCGCTGGTTCGGGGCGTCGCTGGGCGTCGGCGTGGTGGCGGCGCTGGGCTTTGCCCGACGTCTGATGCACGCTCCGGTGGCCGTGGTGGGGCAGGCGATCGGCGCGGCGGCGCTTCCCGCGCTCTCCCAGCTCTGGGCCGAGGGGCGCGGCGACGAGCTCAACCGCGTCGTCGAACGCGTGCAGCGCGCGGCCCTGGGGATCGGCCTCGCCGCGGCCGGGGCCACCGTGGCCCTCGCGGCACCGGGGGTGGCGGTGCTCTACCAGCGCGGCGCCTTCACCGGCGACGACACCACCCAGGTGGCGACGCTCCTCGCGGTGTTCGCGTTGGGGGTCCCGGCCTGGGTGACCCAGCAGGTGACGGTGCGCGCCTTCTACGCGCGGAGCGATACTTGGCGCCCGATGTTGATCGGCACTGGCATCGTGTTGCTCGCGCTGCCGCTCTACTGGGCGGGGGGCGACCGGTACGGCGCGTCGGGGCTCGCCGGCGCCGGCGCGCTGGCGATGAGTGTCAACGCGTTGGTGCTCCTCGTGTGGGCACGACGGCTCCACGGCGCCCCGCGTTTCGCGGCGTTGGCCGGGACGGCGCTGCGCAGCGCGCTCGTGGTGGCGCCGAGCGTCTGGGCGACGCGCCTCGCCCTCGATCAGCTCGGCCGCGGCGCGCCCCTCGCCGACCTGGCCCTCGGCGGCGCGGTCTACGCCGTCCTGGTGGGCGCGGGTCTCTGGTGGCTCGGGGACGACGAGCTCCGCGGGGCGTTGCTCCGCGCGACGCGTCGCCGCCCGGGACGGCGCACCGGGTGAACGACCCGCGCGGACAGGCCGCGCCGCGCCCGGGCTCCGAGGCCGCAACCTGGGAGTTCTGGATCGACCGCGGCGGCACCTTCACCGACGTGATCGGCACGGCACCCGACGGCGCGCAGCACACCGCGAAGCTGCTCTCGTCGGCGACGGCGCCGGTCGAGGGGATCCGCCAGGTGCTCGCGCGCGTCGCAGGCCTCGCAGCGGACGCGCCGCTCCCGCGCGTTGGTCGCGACAGTGGTGCCGAGCTTCACGACACAGCGCGG
>JANQRO010000209.1 GCA_028284525.1 Myxococcota bacterium
CCCGCCGCCAACACCAAGGGCCTCGGAACCTGGCAGCTCTACCACTGCGCCGACGGACGCATCGAGCGCAACGACGACGCCTCCGATTGGGCACGTCAACACACCGAGGTGGCCGAGCGGCAGGGCCCGGGACCCCTCGACGGGTCCGGCGCTCCGGTGTTCGAGGCCTGCAGCCCCGGCGACGCCCTCGAGGCCGTCGACCTGCGCGGTGGCAGCCCGGTCGACTACTACCGCTGTCGCTGCGAGCCGTGACGGCTCGTGGCATCCCATTTCGGCAGCGGCAGCGGCAGCGGCAGCGGCAGCGGCAGTGGCAGTGGCAGTGGCAGCGGCAGCGGCAGCGGTAGGGTCAGGAGAGGATCACGACAGGACCCGCGACCTCGCGCCGCCCCCACCGTGCTGCCCGCGTGTTGAAGACGGAGCGGGCTGATGGGGAAGGAGCCGCCACGGCGCCGCGATGTGTCATCCCAGTGAGAACGTCGACCCCGAACCGCTTCCCGGCGCGCTGCGCGACGAGGTGGCGGTGCCGGTGCGCGGGGGACCCGAGGTCCCCGCGCGCCTCTGTGTCCCCGCCGAGGGGGTAGCCGCGCCGCGGGGCGCGGTGATCCTCGCGACCGACATCTTCGGCGCCAACGCGTTCTACCGTGCGCTGGCCGACCGGCTCGCGGCGGCCGGCATCGCCGCACTGCTCCCGGACCTCTTCTTCCGGGAGGGACCGCTCGCCGAGCCCACCCGCGAGCTCGCCTACGCGCGACGCGCCAAGCTCGACGACGAGCGAGCCCTCCGCGAGCTGGGGGCCGGCTGCGACTGGCTGCGCGAGACCTTCGACGTCGCCGAGGGCCGGGTGGGCACCTTGGGCTTCTGTCTCGGCGGCAACCTGGTGCTGCACCTGGCCGCCCGACGACGCGACCTCGCCACGGTGTCCTACTACGCCTTTCCCGCCGGGCTGCCCGCTCCCAAGGCCGTCGGGCCGCCGCGGGAGTGGGTCGATCGCATGCAGGGCCCGATCCTGGGGCTCTGGGGCGAGCGAGACGAGAAGGTCGGGCTCGCCAACGTGGAGGAGTTCGAGCGTCTCGCCCGGCAGGCCGAGCTCGACTACGAGCACCACGTCTACGCGGGTTGCGACCACGGCTTTCTGGGCGGCCTCGACGACCCCGACCGGCCGGATCGCGGGGCGGCGATCGATGCGTGGAGCCGCACCCTGCGCTTTCTGGAGGCGCGGCTGGGTCGCGCCCGGCGGCGACCTCGCTAGCGCCAGACCCGCGTTCTCGAGTCGGGTTGTGGGGCCGGGGGCCGAGGCCGGCCGCGGCGGCTCGCGTGGTATCCTCCGGTGAGCGCGGCCCGCCGTGGGCCCCACCATCGAGGAGACCTCCATGTCGAATCCCCGCGTCGCCCGGCTGATGGAAGACCTGTTTCAGGCGATCAACGGCTTGGTCGAGAAGCACCAGGTCACCCACGAGGAGTACCGCGCCGCGGTGGCCTTCGTGAACGAGGCCGCCGAGAAGGGCGAGACGATGTTGCTCTTCGACGCGATGCTCGAATCGGACATCGTCGCCGCCAACAGTGTCGAGTCGCGGGGGACACCGCGTCAGGTGCTCGGTCCCTATTACCTCGAGGACGCGCCCTGGATCGAGGACGGCCAGCTCGCGAAACCCGAGGAGGAGGGGGAGCGCCTGCTCCTCAGCGGGACGGTGCGTGACGTCGACGGAAGCCCGATCTCGGGGGCCGTGCTCGACTTCTGGCAGGCCGACGCCAAGGGCCGCTACGGCGCCTTCGACCTCCCGCCGCGCACCAACATGAACCTGCGGGGTCGGATGCATTCTGGCGAGGACGGCCGCTACGCCCTCCACACCGTCGTGCCCGCCCCGTACACGATCCCCCACAAGGGCCCCACCGGACGTCTGCTCGAGGCCCTCGGCCGTCACCCGTGGCGCCCGGCGCATCTCCATCTACTCGCGACCCACGACGGCTACAAGCCGCTGATCACCCAGATCTATTTCAAGGGCGATCAGTACATCGAGTCGGACGCGGTGCGAGCGGCGCGAAACGATCTGGCCTTCGACCTCCAGGACGAGGGCGATCACAAGCGGATCGACTTCGAGGTGGTCCTGGAGGACGCGGTCTAGCTCCCTCGTCTGGCGGGCGCGGTCCGGGCCGCGCTCGCCTCTCCGAATACCGCGAGGGCGTTGAGCGCGCGGGGGAAGCCTCCGTAGGGCGCGGTCTGGACGAGCACCTCGACGATCTCCTCACGACGGAAGCCGACCCGCAGCGCCGAGAGCGAGAACTTGCGGAGCTGGGTCTCCAGTCCGAGCACGGTGAAGGCGGCCAGGGCACAGAAGAGCCGCTCGCGCCGATCGAGACCGGGCCGGAGCCACAGCTCTCCGTAGCCGTACTGGGTGGCGAGGCCGTAGAGCTCGCCGGTCACCGGGTTGTCTGGGGAGGCGTAGCCCTGGGTGCCGCGCTCGCCGTGGAGGGCCTCGAGGAAGGACCGGCCCTTCGCCGAGAGCGTCTCGAGGCTCTCGTCCCGGGTCGGGTCGGGCGCTACCCGCAGGCCGCGCGCTTCGAGGAGGCGCTCGGTGTGGGTAATGGCGAGCTCGGCGGCGCCCCAACCGCCGTAGAGGCCGCTCTGGACGAACACCTCCACCACGGCCCTGGGCTCGAGCTCGGTCTCGAGCGCGGCCTCGATCATCGGGGGGAGCTCCTCGCTGCGACCCAAGGCGCACAGGGCCGCCAACGTGCAGAGCATGCGCTCCTCGAGAGAGAGCACCCCGCGTTCCCAGATCGAGCCGTACACCGCTTCGTCGAGATAGGCGTCGAAGCCGATCGCGCGCCCCAACGCGCTGGGGGCGAGTCCCAGCCGCGCCCGCACGGCTGCCCCTTGCTTCCGCAGCGCACTTCGATCCATGCCGACTCCTCTCGTTCTGTGCGTGATATCCTCGCGCTGGCGGTTGTCTAGCAAGGAGGTTGCCGTGTCGACCAACGAGGATTCCCCGGGCCGTTTTCTCCAGCGCCACCACCACATCACCCTCTGCACCGGCGAGGCCCAGGAAGACTACGACTTCCACACCAAGATCCTCGGTCTCAAGAGCGTCAAGAAGACGCTGCTCTACGACGGCCAGGTGCCCATCTATCACCTCTACTACGGCAACGACATGGGCGACGAGAGCTCGCTCGTGACGACCTTTCCGATGCGACACACCGGACTGAAGGCGCGCAAGGGCTCGGAGCAGGTGAGCCGGCTCACGCTCTCGGCGCCGGTGTCGGCGATCCCGTTCTGGAAGGAGCGTCTCGAGGGCTTTGGCTTCGAGGTGAGGGAGACCGAACGCTTTGGCGAGCCGCGTCTCGACTTCCAGCACCCCTGCGGGATCGACTACTCGATCGTCGGAGTCACGGACGACATCCGGGCGCCCCACTCGACGGGTCCGGTGCCCCAGGACCTGATGATCCGCGGCACCCACTCGATCGAAGTGTCGATGCGGGACAGCGAGCTGATGGACGAGTTCCTCCAGCTCGCCTGGGGCGGGAGCGAGTCGCAGACCGATGGCGCCACCACCCGCTACGCGATCGGTCAGGGGGGGAGCGGGGCCCTCGTCGATTTCGTCCTCGAGCCCCAGCGCAAACCCGGGAGCTGGGCCCACGGCGAAGGCTTCATCCACCACATGGCCTTCCAGATCGGGACGCACGAAGAGCAGGACGCCCTCAAGGCCTACCTCGAGGGGATGGGCTTCATCGACGTCTCCGACGTGAAGGATCGCGGCTACTTCGACTCGATCTACGTGCGCACGCCCAGCGGTGCCCTCTTCGAAGCGACCGTCACCCACCCGAAGGGCTTCGCCTCGGACGAGGCACCCGCCCAGCTCGGGCAGGAGGTGATGGTGTCTCCCCAGTTCGAGGAGAGTCGGGAGGAGCTGGTCGCCCAGCTCGGCGTGCTCAAAGACTGAGACGCGGCGTCGTGCCGCCGGCGGCAGAGCGCCGGGGCGTCTAGACGCCCTCCTCCACCGCCTTGCGGTAGCGCGGGACGTCCGTCGGGGTCGCCGGCCGGTGGTCCCACTTGTCGCCCTTGTCCGCCGAGAAGGGTCGCTGCCACGCGGCGAACTCGAGCATGATGCCGTCGGGGTCGAGGAAGTAGATCGACGACACCCACACCCCGTCGGTCACCTCGGGTGCGGTCTGCCCCGGGGAGTTGTCGTGGTGCATCACCTCGCTCACCCGGATGCCCTTGTCGAGGAGCTTCTTGCGGTATTCCTCGATCTTGTCGGGCGCGATGTCGAACGCGAAATGGTTCATCGACCCGTGGGAGGAGATCCAGGCCGTCGGGTCGGAGTGGAACTCTTCGGGCTCGATCAGCTTGCGCGGGTTCGAGATCCCCGGCTGGCGTTTCGCCGCCTCGGTGAACCAGAAGAAGGCCAGACACTGGCCGCCGCCGGCGTCGAAGAAGAAGTGCTGGCCGAGACCGCCGGGGAGATCGATGGTCTTCACCAGCGGCATCCCGAGCACGCCGCTGTAGAAGTCGACGGTGCGCTGCATGTCCTCGGAGACGAGGGCGCAGTGGTTCAGCCCGCGGAGCTCGAATTCGCTGTTCTGCTGTTGCATCGGGAACCTCTCAGGTTGCGTCCGGGAGGATCTCCCGGCCCAGAAACTCGAGGGAACGCATCACCTTGTCGTGGGGAATGCCCGGCATGTTGGGCATCAGCGCGATCTCGGTGATCCCCGCCTCGGCGATCTGCTCCGCCATGGCGTGGAACTTCTCGGGCGGCCCGTAGAGGGTGCGCTCCCCGTACATCAGCTCGTAGTCCGCCATCAGGGACTCGAAGATCTTGACCATCCCCTGGTAGCCCGGATAGTCGGCGGACCAACGGTCGTCGGCCACCGCGTCGCGGGCGTAGCCCAGGTAGTTGAGGGTGGCCTCCCGGGGTGTCTCCTTCGCGGCCTGCGGGTCGGCGTCGCCGTAGTAGAAGTAGGGGGCCATCACGTTGAAGTCGGCGGGGTCGTGGCCCGCGCCCCGCAGCGCGTCGCGATAGATCCCGATGTTCGCCGCCACCGCCTTCAGCGGGAAGGCGTAGGGGATCACCATGAGGTCCATCGCGTTCTGCGCGGCGAACTCGAAGGACTCCTTGGTGGCGATGGCGCCGACGGTCATCCGGGGTCGTCGCTGGACGGGATGGGGGCGCAGCTCGACGTCGTCGAGGCGGGCAAAGCGCCCTTCGTAGCTGAAGCGTTCGTTCGCGAAGAGTCCGCGGATCACCTCGACCCCTTCGTTGAACCGGGCGCGGCTCTCGTTCATGTCGACGTTGTAGGCGTCGTACTCGAAGGCGAGAAAGGCGCGGACGAAGCCGATCTCGAGACGTCCGTCCGAGAGCACGTCCACCATCGCGAGCTGCTCGGCGAGGTCGACCGCGCGGTGCAGCGGCACCGCGACGCCGCCGGTGGCGAGCTTGATGCGGGAGGTGGCCTGGGCGATCGCCGCCAGCAGGATGGGAGGGTTCGGAATGTCGCCGCCGTAGGGGTCGAAGTGGTGCTCGGCACACCACACCTTCGCGAGCCCGATCTCGTCGCCGAGCCGTGCCTCGTCGATCAGCTGGCGCAAGAGCGTGGCGGGGTCGCGGTGGGTCGGGGCGTGAAAGGCGGGAAGATGGAAGAGGCTGTACTGCAAGACGGGCCCTCGCTTCGGCAGGCCGACAGGGTACCCCAGGGCCCGACGTGGGCTCGCCTCTCGCGCGCGGCGGTGCGACCCTCTCCGGTGTCGACGAGGAGGGGTCTTCGTGAGCCAGAGCCAGCCCGAGTACAAGATCGCCGTCGAGAAGGACGTGCCCGCGGTGATGCGCGACGGCACGACGCTGCGCTCCGATATCTACCGACCCGACGCCGAGGGACGGTTCCCGGTCCTGCTCCTGCGGCTGCCCTACGGCAAGGAGCTCGCCGAGGTCTTCGGCGACCACGAGTTCTTCCCGTCCCGGGGCTACGTCGTCGTGGTGCAGGACACCCGCGGGCGCTGGGCCTCGGAGGGCGAGTTCTACCCCTTGGTGGACGAAGCCCAGGATGGCTACGACGCCGTCGAATGGGCCGCCGCCCTCCCCTACAGCAACGGTCGGGTGGGGACCCAGGGCCAGTCCTACCTCGGCGCTACCCAGTACCTGTTGGCGCCGACCCGGCCGCCCCACCTGCGTTGCGCGTTTCCGGTCTCGGCCTCCTCGGACTTCCACCGGAGCTGGGTCTACCACACGGGGGGCGCCTTTTCCTTGGGTTGGCAGATCCCCTACGCGATCTTCCTGGCCCGCGAGACGATCGACCGCAAGGGGCTCAAAGAGACGCTGTGGCCCGGGATCCGGGCCGACCTCGAGCGTTCGATCAACTTTGGCAACCCGCTGAGCGCCGAGGGGTACGCAAAGCTCCCGCTGATGGAGTGGGCCGATCGCCTGGAGGCGGTGGCGCCCTACCTCCGCGACTACCTGAGCCATCCCGACGACGGCCCCTACTGGTGGGCGGTCGACGTCGAGCGCCACCACCGCAACGTGAACATCCCGATGTTCCACGTGAGCTCGTGGTACGACATCTTCCTGCGCGACGCGATCGTGCACTGGAACGGGCTGCGCAGCCGCGCGATGAGCGCCGAGGCGCGCGGAGGGCAGAAGCTTCTGCTGGGCCCCTGGGCGCACCTCTTTCCGTACAGCACGCCGACCTCCGGGGGCACCGGCGACATCGACTTCGGTCCCGCCGCGATGATCGAGCTCCACGACCTCCAGCTGCGCTGGTTCGACTACTGGCTCAAGGGGATCGACAACGGGATCGCGGAGGAGGCCCCGATCCGGCTCTTCGTGATGGGCACCAACGAGTGGCGCGACGAGTACGAGTGGCCCCTCGCGCGCACCCGCTTCACGCCCTTCTACCTGCACAGCGGCGGCGGAGCCAACCGTCTCGACGGCGACGGCACCCTGGGTCCCGCGACGCCGGGGGAGGAGCCGCCCGACCGCTTCACCTACGACCCCGCCGACCCCGTGCCCACGACGGGGGGCAACACCCTGATCCTGCCGGTGGGCGCCTTCGACCAGCGGGAGGTCGAGCAGCGCTCCGATGTCCTCGTGTACACCAGCGAGCCCCTCGATGCCCCGATGGAGGTGACGGGTCCCATCGAGGTCGTGCTCTACGCGGCGTCGAGCGCGGTGGACACCGACTTCACCGGGAAGCTCGTCGACGTGCGCCCCGACGGATACGCCCAGAACCTGGCCGACGGCATCGTCCGGGCGCGCTACCGAGATTCGGGACGTCACCCCGAGCTCCTCGAGCCCGGCGTGCCCACCGAGTTCCGGATCGATCTGTGGTCGACGAGCCACGTATTCGCGGCGGGACACCGGGTGCGGCTCGAGATCAGCTCGTCGAACTTCCCACGCTTCGACCGCAACCTGAACACCGGTGAGGATCCCGCCACCGGCGTACGTCACGTCCCGGCGCGGCAGACCGTCTTTCACGACGGCCGCTACCACTCCCACGTCCTGCTCCCGGTGATCCCGAGCTAGGGGCCCGCGGCGGTCCCGGCCCCGGGTGTGCGTCCGCGTGGGTCCCGCGTTCCGGCGCGCCGGCGGCGCTACCCGGCGCGGCGCTCGGCGCCGGCCTGCTGGACCAGCGATTCGAGCTGCTCGTAGGGCTGCGCGCCCACGACGCCCAGGCCGGCGGCGACGTAGGTCGGCACCCCGGTGACGCCGACCTGGCGCGAGCGCTGCCAGTCGAGGTCCACCACCTCTCGGAAGGTGCGCGCCGTCATCACCGCTTCGGCCTCGGCGCGGGGGAGGCCCAGCCCCTCGACGAGCTCGGCCAGCACCTCCGGGTCGCCGATGTTGCGCCCGTCGGCGAAGTAGGCGCGAAAGAGCGCGTCGTGGATCGCCTCGCCCCCGGGCTGGGTGACCGCCCACGCCGCCAGCTCCTGGGAGAGTCGGCTGTTGTAGGTCATGCTGCGGTCGCCATAGGGGAGCCCCTCGGCGGCCATCGCGGCCTCGAGCCGCGCGCGCATCTCGTCCCACAGCGTCTCGCGGCCGGCGAAGAGCTCCGCCAGGGGACGCCCCTCCACCGGGGTCTCCGGGTGGAGCGGGAAGTGGGTGATCGACACGGAGACGTCGTACTCGCGCTGGAGCCGGTCGGTGCGCACCGCACCGAGGTAGCACCAGGGTCAGACGTAGTCGGAGAAGACTTCCAGCTGGATCGTGCTCACGGGGACCTCGACCGTTGGCGTGCTCGCGGGCACCGCGTGTGGCGCAGACGCCCGCGTACGGCCCAGAGCATCCTCCAAAGCGCGCGTCGTCACAACAGAACGGGCCCCGGGGCGCGCGCCCCGGGGCCCTCCGATGTCGATCTCGCCGGCCTACTCGAGCTCGTAGAGCTTCCCGGTCCAGCTGCGTTCGGCGAGCTTGACCTGCCCCTCGGCGATCACCGTCTGCCCGGAGTCGAGCTGGACGACGCCGCGGGTCTCCCAGACGCCGGTGCTGCTCAGCCAGTAGACGCCGCTACCGCTGCCCTCGGCCGCACCCGAGTCCAGGTAGCCGATACTGTTGTCGGTGTAGCGGCCGCGCTCGTTCGGGCCGCTGAAGACCACGGTGATCAACACCGTCCCGTTCATCTGTCCCGACACGGTGCCTTCGCTCGAGACTTCGACGCTGCGCTCGTCGCCGACACCGGTGACGCGGATCGACGTGGCCTGGGTCGCGAACTCTCCGATCTCTTTCCCACGCGGCATGGTGTGCCTCCTTGGTAGGGGGTTCCGGAGGCCTCCATTATGCGCCCCGCGTGGAGGGGCCCGGCAAGGGAAAAGCGCGCTGGGGTGGCCCCCTCAGCGGAACGCCGGCAGCACCGCGTCGGCCAGCAGACGCTGGTTCTGCTGCATGTAGTCCTGGGGACACACCGATGCGACGACCACCGTCTCGGCGCCGGCGTCGACGTATTCTCGCAGCCGCGCCGCGCAATCGTCGGGGTTGCCCGCCAGCGCGTACTTGCCGACGAGCTTCGAGAAGTCCTGGTTGTACTGCACCGAGAGCCGGTCGATCGCCATCTTGTTGGCGCGCTCGCGGTCTTCGTGGACCGCGAAGAAGATGAAGAGCCCCGGCTTCACCGCCGCGTCGCGGGGGAAGTCGTAGGCCCCGATCGTCTTGAGGCTGCCGGCGAGTTGCTCGGGGGTGTACATGTAGGGCAGCCAGCCGGTGCCGTACTGGGCGGCGCGGCGCATCGCGGCCTCGCTGCGTCCCGACACCCAGATCGGCGGGTGGGGCTTCTGGCGCGGCTTGGGGGTGAGGGTGACCCCGCCCAGGGTGGTGAAGCGTCCCTCGAAGTGGACGTCGTCCTCGGTCCACAGTCGACGCATCACCTCCAGGGCTTCGTCGGTGCGGGCGCCGCGCTCCTTCACCGGCACACCGCAGGCCTCGAACTCCTTGGCGAACTCACCACCGACCCCGACCCCCAGGTGGAAACGGCCACCGGAGACGTTGTCGAGGGCGGCGATCTGTTTGGCGAGCAGCGCCGGCGGGTAGAGCGGCACGAGGGTGATGCTCGTCATGAGCTTCACCCGGTCGGTCGCCCCCGCCGCCGCCGCCAGCGAGATCAGCCCGTTGGTGGTCGGGCCGTAGAAGAAGACGTGCTCGCCGGCGGTGATGAACTGGTAGCCCTGCTCCTCGGCCTCCCGCGCCTCGGCGGGGGCGTCGTCGAAGCGACGCAGAGAGATTCCGAACTCGGTCGCCATCGCTGCACTCCTGTGGCTCGGCGACCGACGCTAGCACGACCCCCATCGCGCCCCGTCGCGATGGTCGGGTCGCGGTGGCGCCGGTATCGTTGAGCCCCTACGCGGGGAGCGCAGCATGCGAGGAAACACACCCTGTGGGATCGCGATCCCGCAGGTCTTCACCGATGGGCCCGTCGACCTGCCGCACATCCGGCGCTTTCTCGAGCGCGCCGAGACGTTGGGCTACGAGAGCGCGTGGACCCAGGAGACGGTGCTCTCCTCGTTCGCGATCCTCGAGCCGCTGAGTCTGCTCTCCTACGCCGCCGGGGTGACCACACGGATGCGTCTCGGCGTCTCGGTGCTGCTGCCGACGCTGCGCAACCCGATCCAGCTCGCGAAGATCCTCTCGAGCCTCGACCACCTCTGTGCCGGTCGTCTCGACGTGGGCGTCGCCGCGGGGGGCCACGTCGACGAGACGCTCTTTGGCTACCCGAAAGAGAAGCGTATCCGACGCTTTGTCGAGGGCATCGATCTGATGAAGGCGCTCTGGACCGAGGCGTCGGTGAAGTTCGAGGGTCGGTTCTGGCGGCTCGACGGCGAGTCGATGGAGCCGAAGCCGGTGCAGCACCCCCATCCGCCGCTCTGGTTTGGCGCTCGGGTCGAGCCGGCGCTGCGACGGGCCGTGCGTCACGGCGACGCGTGGATGGGTGGTGGCTCCTCCTCGAACGAGGACTTCGCGGAGCAGTCTGCGACGATTCGCCGCCTTCTCGACGAGGCCGACCGCGACCCGGCGAGCTTCCGGATCTCGAAGCGGGTCTACATCGCCGTCGACGACGACCGCGACCGGGCCGAGCGCCGGCTGCGCGAGTGGTTCGGCGTGCGCTACGGGAACGCCGACATGGCGTCGCGGGATGCGATCTGGGGCTCGGTCGCCGAGTGCGTCGACAAGACCCGGGAGATCCTCGACGCCGGCGCCCAGCACCTGCTGTGGAACCCCGTCTTCGACGAGATGGAGCACCTCGAGCTCCTCGCCGACGAGATCGTCCCGCAGCTGTGAACTGGGAGGCGGTCGGCGCGATCGGCGAGGTGGGCGGCGCCATCGGCGTGGTGGCCACGCTCGGTTATCTGGCGGCCCAGATCCGTCAGAACTCGGCGAACCTCAACCACAACAGCCAGGCCGTACTCGGGGCGACCGAGCTCGAGAACGCCCGACTGGCTGCGGAGTGGAACAGCGAGGTCGCACGCGACCCCGAGGTCGCGTCGCTCATCATCCGGGCCGCGCGTCGCGAGGAGATGACCGTCGAAGAGCAGCTTCGCTACCGATTCGCGATGGCTTCGCTCTTCTACCGCTTCGAAGGCCTCTACCTCCAGAAGGAGCGCGGTCTGCTCTCCGCCGAGTCCTTCGAGGCGTGGGACGAGGTGATGGTGAGCAACATGTTCACGCCCGCCATGCTCGAGTGGTGGAACAGCGGATTCCACCCCTTCTCCGCCTCGTTTCGCGCCCACGTCGACGCGCTGCTCGCCGAGCGTGGCGATCTGGAGCGGCCGCCCCCGTCGATCCGGGGTTCGTAGCGGCCGGCGCCCTCGCCTATCGTTCCGGGACGCACAGAACACGCCGGGGGCCCTCGATGAGCCAACACCGCGACGACGAAGCCGCTCTCCTCGAACGGGCGCGCCGGGTCCTCCCGGCCGGGGGCTTTGGCAACCTCTCCTTCGAGTTCCTGGTGCGCGAGGGGAAGGCCGGCCGTGTGTGGGACGAGGCGGGTCGCGAGTACGTCGACTACCTGCTCGGCTCAGGCCCGATGCTCGTCGGCCACGCCCACCCCGAGGTGCAGGCGGCGGTCGAAGCACAGCTGCCCCTCGGCACGACCTTCTTCGCCACCAACGCCCGGGGCATCGAGCTCGCCGAGGAGATCGTCCGCGCCGTCGCCTGCGCCGAGCGCGTGCGCTTCACCTCGAGTGGATCCGAGGCCACCCTCTACGCGATGCGCGCCGCCCGCGCGTTCCGGGGCCGCGACAAGATCCTGAAGTTCGAGGGCGGGTTCCACGGGATGAACGACTACGCGTTGATGAGCATGGCTCCCAAACGCGAGGTCGCCTACCCGCAGGCGCTTCCCGACTCGGCCGGCATCCCGGAGAAGGTGCCCGACGAGGTGCTGATCGCGCCCTTCAACGACGCCGAGACGGCCTCCGCCCTGCTGCGCGCCCACGCCGAGGAGCTCGCCGGTGCGATCGTCGAGCCCTTCCAGCGGCTGGTCCCCCCGGAACCCGGGTTTCTCGAGACGCTGCGCGAGGTGACGGCCGAGCTCGGGCTGGTGTTGATCTTCGACGAGGTGGTGACCGGATTCCGCTTTGCCTACGGCGGGGCCCAAGAGCACTACGGTGTCGTCCCGGACCTGTGCGCGATGGGCAAGGTGATCGGCGGAGGCTTCCCCCTCGCCGCGGTCGCCGGCCGCGCCGACATCATGGCCCACTTCGACCCCGGGGCCGTCGACCCCGGGCGCTCGATGATCCAGATCGGCACCCTCAGCGGCAACCCGGTGGCCGCCGCCGCGGGGCTCGCCACCCTCGAGATCCTGCGGCGCCCCGGCGCCTACGAGCAGATCTTCGCCACCGGCCGCGAGCTCATGGGCGGAATGGAGGATCTGCTGAAGCGCGTCGGGATCCCCGCCCAGGTGATCGGGGAGCCGCCGCTCTTCGACGTGCTCTTCGGCGATCAGGACGCCCGCGACTACCGCGGCACCACGCGCGCCGACGGCGCGAAGCTCAAGCGCTTCAACGCGCTGCTCCGCGAACGCGGCGTGCTCAAGGGCGACAGCAAGTTCTACGTGTCGCTGGCCCACACCGGCGAGGACGTGCGAAACACCCTCGACGCGGTGGCGGGGGCCCTCGAGGTGATGGCAGCGGAGTAGACCCCGCGCGTCGCCGCCATCGCCGCTCCGGAGGCTAGCCCGCGGTCGACGCGCCCATCGCCTCGAGGACGTTGGCGCGGCTGCCCAGGGTGTGGGCGATTCCCGAGAGCAACGAGAACACACGGCCCACCAGCACGAAGTCGCTGGGCACCGTCACCACCGGGTTCTCGCGGATCGCGTCGAAGAGCTCGTCGGTCATCTCCTTGGTGAACTCGCCCTCGAAGCGCCCCGAGTCGCTGCGGTCCATCATGCGGTGCGCGATCGCGACAAAGGTGGTGGGGTCGCCGGTCTTGGTCTCGAAGCCGAGCTCCTGGAAGGCCCGGATCATCGCCGCCTCGTTCAACGTCATCATCGAGAACATCAGCTCGAAGAGCCCGAGGCCAAAGCCCTCCGGGAGCTCCTTCGAGAGACCGAAGTCGAGCAGCACGACGTGACCGTTGGGCTGCACGAAGAGGTTGCCGGGGTGCGGGTCGGCGTGGAAGAAGCCCGCCGCGAGGATCATCCTCGTGTAGATCCGCATCAGCTCCTGGACGACATCGTCGGGGCGGATCCCCTGGGCCTCGAGGGCGGCCTTGTCGGTGACCTTGATGCCCTCGACCAGCTCCATCGTGAGCACCCGGCGGGTCGACCATGCGCGGTGGACCTGGGGCACGACGACCGTGCCGTCCTTCGCAAAGAGCGCGCGGATGCGCTCGGCGCAATCGGCCTCGCGTTCGAAGTCGACCTCGAGGGCCAGATGGTCGGTGAGCTCGACCACCAGGGGCAACAGGTCCAGAGGGTCGCGTTCGAGACGTCGATACACCGTCGCCAGGCGCCGCAGGTTGGCGATGTCGGTGCGCACCAGCGGCTCGAGGTCGGGGTACTGCACCTTCACGGCGACCTCGCGGCCGTCGCACAGGACCGCGCGGTGCACCTGGGCGAGGGAGGCGGCGGCGATCGGCTCGCGCTCGAAGTCGCGGTAGACGGCCTCGAGAGGCTGACCCAGCTCGCGTTCCACCTGCGTGCGGATCTCGTCGAAGCGGCGGGGGGGCACCGCGTCGTGGCACTGCTTCAACACATCGATGAAGGGCCGCGGAAACAGGTCGGCCCGGGTGCCGATCACCTGACAGAACTTGATGGTGACACCGCGGATGTCGAGGGCGGTGCGCAGCATCACCCGCGCCGCCCGGCGGTGGGTGGCGTCGCGTTCCGCGGGCTTGCCGCGGCCGAGGAGCTTGCCGACCCACTCGGGAACCTTGTAGAGCAGGTAGACCGCCGCGGCGGCACCGGCGATCCGGCCGCTGCGGTAGAGCCAACGCGCCGGGTTCACGTCTCGGGCTCGAAGCCGGTGCGTTCCGGCGGCGTCCACGAGGTCTCGAGGGCGTCGAAGCGCTCGAGGAGGTCCTTGGGGTGGGGGTGGGCGGCGGCCGCCTCGGCCACGGCTTCGCGGATCGTCCGGCGCTGTTCGTCGCGCTGGGCGCCGGTGAGGGCGCGCAGGTTGCGGTCGAGACAGGCGTCGACCACGTGTCGCCCCGGGATCTCCGCTCCGTCGACCCGGCGCAGCGTGCGTGCCGAGAGCTCCGAAAGCGCGGTGCGCAGGTACTCGATGTGGGTGCGCTCGTCGCGGCGGATGTACCCCACCAGCGCGCCCGCGCGCAGGGGCTCGGCGGACACCTCCGGATCGGAGAGCAGGGTCTCGCCCCAGTCGAAGGCACCCATCGCGAAGACTTCGAGGGCGAGGACATTCGCCATCGTCGCCACCAGCGCCTCGAGGTCGCCGTCGAGCTCGGGGAAGTGCGCCACCCGCTCGCGCCGCCGCGCCGGCCCCTGCCCCATCATGCGAAGGAGCACGTCACCCGGGATCTTCGGGTTCTCGAGGGCGAGGTCGCGGGCGGCCTCCCACATCTGTTTGTGGCCCCCCTCCTCCCGGTAGCCCGCCTCGTCCCGGGCGTGGGCTTCGAAGAGGCCGCCGGCCAGGTGGGCCAGCGCCGTCCCGTCGATCGGCTCCACCACCCGCTCGGCCAGACCCGGATGTCCGACGTCGCGGATGATCGCGCCAAAGCCCTCGACGATCGAGATCGCCGTGAGACGCCGCACCACGGGCTCGCGCACGCCCTCGCGGAGCAGCAGCCGGGCCTGGTCGACGTTCGGGTACTGGGGCACTAGGAGCGCCGGGTCGATCGCGACCAGGGGGTGTCCCTCGGTCTCGAGACGCGCCTGCCAGGCCCGGATCGCCGGGGCGCGGTGTCGGGTGCGTGGCGAGCGGTAGCGGCCGTCGGCGTCGAAGCCCCCGTGACAACGCACGCCCCCCGCGATCAGGGGCTCGGCGTAGTCGTCGTCGGCGAGGAGCTCTCGCGCGTCGTAATCGAGGGGCAGGTCCGCGGCGGAGGGCAGGGCCATCTCGGTCTCGGGTCTCGCAGGGCTCGGGCGCGGGCCACGCGAGCCTAGCCCGCCGGCGGGTCCTGTCGCCGGGCCGCTAGCGCTCGATCAGCTGGTCGAGCTGGAGCAGGATGCCGTCGGGGTCCACCAGGAAGGCGCTGTGGAAGGTGCCGTCCTGGATCTCCACCACCGTGGGCTCGACGACGAACTCGACCCCCTTGGCGCGGAGCTCTTCGTACACCCCGGGGACGTCGTCGACCCAGAACCCCACGTGATGGATCCCGACCTCGTCGAGCTTGATCGGCTCGCCGGAGACCGGCTTGTCGTTGTGCTCGGAGAGGACGAGGAAGGCCGAGCCCCGCGCCCGCTCCCAGTAGAGGGTCGCGACACGGCGCTCGCGGTGCTCGGTCTTGTAGAGGGCGGGGAGCACGGTGCCCGCGGTGGGCTGCACCTCGTCGCGGACCACCTCGAAGCCCAGCGTGTCCCGGTAGAAGGCGAGGGAGCGCTCCATGTCGCGCACGCCGATGGCGATGTGGGAGACACCGTGGGTCTTCATCTCGAGTCCTCCTCTACTGCGCTGCGGCGTCGGAGTCGGCGCCCTCGCCGTCGGCGAAGATGAGTCGGCCGGCGGCGTTCGACGCCTCGATCCGCGCCAGGATCTCGGGTGCGATCTCGACGGTCCGCTCGTCGGGGAAGCGCCCGAGGAGCAAACGCGGGTGCAGGTGGAAGTTCTTGGGGTCGAACACCAGCCCCTGACTCTTGGCCGGGTTGCGCATCCAGCGCCGCCGCATGAAGTCGGGGTTGAACAGCGTCTCGCGCTCCCCGTCCGACCACTCGTAGAGCAGCATCCCGTCGTGGAGGCTGTAGGAGAGCAGGTCGAGACGGGCGTCCCAATAGACCGAATGCGGCGCGGTGTAGCCTTCGTACTCCGGAAGCTCCGGGTTCTGGCGCTCGGCCGAACGCACCTGGAGGGTCTTGAGCTCGCCCTGATCGTCGTACTGCTCGATGCGCAGCGGAAAGAAATACTGCTGGTCGACCCAGTAGATGATCTTGGCGACCGAGTAGGTGGGAAGCCAGTCGCGGCGGGGCTCGGCGACGACGACATAGGTGTCGACCCCACCGTCCTCCCGGTAGTAGGGGTAGTCGTCGCCCATCATCTTGATGTCGGCGGTGTTGCGCTCGAAGAAGGACCCATCGGGGCGCGACAGGGTGATGACCGGGCGCGTCGCGGGGAAGCGCACGGTCTCGTAGAGGGTGTCGGCCCCGATCACCCGCCACCGGAACTCCCAAGCCGAGAGCCCGACGATGTCGTCGAAGGACTGCACCGAGTTGGGGAACTGGACGTCGCGGCGGGGCGGTGGCTGACGACGCACCCGGCGGAGCTCCGGGGTGTAGACATAGAAGTCGAGCTTCGTGGGGGATTCGGGTCCAGTGCGCTTCAGCACCCAGACCTGCTGCTGCCCCTCGTCCTTCGGCGGGTAGGTGTAGAAGTAGCTCCAGCGCTGGTACTCGTCGCCGGGCGCGCCCGAGATGGCGCCGCTGGCGCCGGGTTCGGCCTTCTGCTGGATCATACCGAGGGTGATTCCCTCGGTGAGGTGGCCCTCTTTCGTGACGACCCCGAACACGTCGGCGAGCACGTGGTCCCAGTGGGCGATGTGGCTGAAGTTCATCAGCCGGTAGCCGATCTGCTCGGCGCTGTAGGGAGCCTCGAAGGGATAGGTCTCCGCCGGCATGTAGGAGGTCTCGGCATCGCGGGGGCCGTCGCCTTCCCAGTCGACCCGGGCGCGCTCCAGGGCTCCCATCTCGTCGGGGGTGCGCCAGGTCCGGGTGTCCTCGGCGCCGGTCGGCCCCGCGCAGGGCACCGCGACCCATCCGACGAGCAGGAGCGCGACGACCCTAGAATTCATACCGGAACTCGATCCCGATGTTGTCGTAGCGCTTGTACTGGCCATAGAGATCGTCCTTCGCGCCACCGGAGAAGTCGGTGTAGATCAACCGACTCTCGATGTACTGGGAGAATTCGTAGCTCACGACGAGGCGGTTTTTGACCCCCTGGAAGTCGCGGTCGGGGCCCGTGAGATAGGGGGTGAGGGTCCAGCTCGCGGAGAGCCGGTCGCGGGTGAAGCGAAAGGGGCGCTCGAAGAACACCACGGGCGCCAGGGCCCACTCGTCGGCGAAGGCGCCGCCAAAGCCCGGCCCCAGGGTGTCGTCCCAGCCGAAGGTGTAGAAGAGCGAGGGCTGGAAGATCAGGGTCGCGTTCTGCGGAAGCGCGAACTCGAAGGCGAGGGCGGCCCGCAGGGTCTCGTTGCGCTCGAGACCGTTCTTCGAGATGCCGACCCGGGCGTTCGCGCGCTCCTCGAAGTCCGCGAAGGGCACGTCGGCACTGAGCAGGGCCTCGAGACGCAGCACCGTCGGCAGGGAGCCGAGCCAGGGCACCCCACTGAGCGTCGTCGCGTAGTCGGCGGTGAGCCCGAAGTGGTGGAGCCGGCGCTCCTCGCGCGAGAGGATCAGGTGGTCACCGCCGGCGTCGCTGAAGCGTCCCACGACCTTGTCCGAAGGGGTCTTGTCCCAGGCGTAGAAGTAGATGAGCCCCCAGGTGAGGGCGCCGGTCTCGACGTCGATCCGCACCGCCACCTGTTGGTCGTTGAAGGCGTTCCAGGAGGGGCGGTCCTTGCGGCGGACCGTGTTGCCGGCGAAATCGACCCGGCCGTCCAGGAGATCGTCGTCGTGTCGCGCGACGTCGTCGGGCGGCGGCACCAGGGTGGGGAACCACGGCGAGCCGTAGACCACGTTGCGGTCGCCCTCGTAGTCGGGGATCCACAACACGTTCACCGAGAGCGGGCCCGCGTAGTAGGTGAGATTCGCCATCCACACCGGGATGCGACGCACCTCGTAGTCGCTCGCCTCGAGCTGCACCGACTCGCGGTTGTCGATGCCGTTGATCACGTCGATGAAACGCCCGTCCATCTTGCCCCAGGCGATCTGCTGCTTGCCCACGACCAGGTCGAGCTTCAGCGTGCGGTAGGAGAGGTAGGCCTCGCGGATCACGTCCTTCGAGCTCTGGTAGGAGCGGAAGCGTTCGGAGACCTTTGGCGCGAAGAGGCCGTCGGCGTCTTCGATGCTGTAGGTCGGGTCGTATAGCGCGTGGACGATCGACGCGAAGTGAAGGCTCTCCGAGTAGCGGTAGTTGAGCTCCACCTCGAAGATGTTCTGGAACTGGAGCATCCGGTAGTCGCGCTCGCGGAAGCCCAGATTGCTGGCGCCGCTGACCAGGGTGTCGGACCACAGGTGATAGGTGCCGTTGACGCTGAGCCGGGGCACCCGCCGCTCGATCGGGCGGGTGATGTAGCGCCCGCCCGGGTCGAAGATCGCCAAGCGCCGCTCGAACTTCGCCCAGCCGTCGCCGATCCCGGCGCTCGCCGCCGGCGCGCCCATCCACCCGGCCAGTACCGCCAGCGCACACGCCGCGGCGGCGGCGCGAACGCAGCGTGTCCCCGAGAATCCCGCCATGGCCTCCCCTCGTCGCCCACCCGGGCGGCGCCGTCGAGCCGGGGAGCCTACTCGGCCGCCGAGACCTGCGCCGGTTCCGGCTCAGGACCCGAAGACGGCGACCCGATCGGCGGTCTCCGGATCGAG
>JANQRO010000219.1 GCA_028284525.1 Myxococcota bacterium
CGCCGGCCGTGGGCCGGCGCGCGCAGCGGGGGCGAAGCCCACGCGAAGTCCCCCGCGGTGTGCCGGCACTCGCCGGCCCCTCACGCTCGGTCCGCGGCCGGCCGATGGGAGACCATGGCCGGCCGCGTCGCCCTGCTCGTCCTGCTCGTCCCCTACGTGGTGTGGCTCGTCTTCGACTACGAGTACCACTTCCTCGACGGTGTGAATCTGCTCTTTCACGAGGCGGGGCACGTCTTCCTGTCCTTCTTCGGGCCGACCCTCCAGTTCCTGGGTGGGACGATCGGACAGCTCTTCTTCCCGATCGCCTGCGCGGTCCATTTTCTGCGCCAGGGCCAACGCTTCGAGGCCTGTGTGGTCGGAATCTGGGGCTGCGAGAGCGGCATGTACGCCGCGCGCTACATCGCCGACGCCCAGGAGCAGATCCTCCCCCTGGTGGGAGGCCACATCCACGACTGGCACTGGTTGCTCTCGCGCTGGGGCGTGCTCGGGGCCTGCGAGGAGATCGGCTGGGTCGTCCACGCCCTCTCGTCGCTGGGCGCGATCGGACTCCTCGGGCTCGCGGCGCGTCTGTGTCTCGACGAGCACCGCGAGAACCAGGCGCGCGAGCTCGCGGCTCAGTAGGCCTCGGCGCCGCGCGAGCTCGCGGCTCAGTAGTCGTCGGCGCCGCGGTTGGGGTAGCCGTGCTCGCGCATACAGCGCGCGTAGGACGAGGCCGCCTGGCGGTAGTCCCGCGCCTCCCGTCGACACATCGCGTCGATCCCCTCGAAGGTGGTCGGATGCCCGGGATCGCTGCGCTGGATCGTCACACAACCGGTCGGGGCCGCGAGCAGCAGAGCGAGGGCCAGGCCGGCGACGCGCTGGCGCCCCATCAGCCCAGGAGCTCCTCGGCGCGGGCGAGGAGCGTGCCGATCGAGTCGCCGATCGTCTCCCAGGTGGGATCGACGCGTTTGCCCCGGCGGTGCAGGCTCAGGTTGAGCCCGGTGATGATCGCGAACTTGTAGCCCGCCAGCGCCCGGAACCACCCGAGGTCGGGAAGCGGCGCCCCCCAGGCCTCGCGGTACATCTCGCAGAGTGCGTCCGCGTCGGGCATCGCCCCGCTCGGGCCCGGCAGGGTCGGGTGCGCCCAGGCGGGTGCGTCGTTGAAGGTCGCCACCCAGCCCAGGTCGTTCAGGGTGGCGCCGATGCCGGTGAGCTCCCAGTCGATCACCGCGCGAAGCTCGCCCTCGAAGGAGAAGAAGGTGTTGCCGAAGTGGTAGTCGCCGTGGAAGACGCCGATGTGGGCGTCCTCGGGGGCGCGGTCGAGGAGCTTCTGCCGCAGCGTCGGAGCGCGCGCGAAGTCCTCGGGGCGGGCGAGCTTCTCCATGAAGCGATCCCATCGGGTGACGTCGACGTCGAAGGGAATCGGGTCACCCAGGCGAGCGACGAGGGGCTTCCAATCGAGCCGATGGATCGAGGCGAGGGCCTGCATGCACTGGCGCGCCATGGAGACCCGGGTCGTCTCGGGAAGCTCGGCGGTCCACTCCCCGGGCTCCGTGCGCGCGACGTCGCCTTCGAGGGCGGGCACGACAAAGTAGGGCCGACCGAACCACTCGAGGTCCTCGCCGGACCACTTCACCGGGCAGTGGGGCACGTCGGTGGCATCGAGGGCCCGCAGCACCGCCACCTGACGCAGCACGTCGGCGGTGCCCTCCCACTTCACCCCGGGCGGCGGAAGACGCAGGAACCACGACTCTTCGACGCCCCGGCTGCGGACGCTGAAGCCGTAGGAAAAGCCCGCGTGGCCGGGCATCTTGTGGACCGCGTAGATCTGCGCCGCGGGGTCGTCGTAGCGGTCGGCCACGAAGGGAACGAGGCGGCGTTCGAGCTCGTCCAGCTCCATCGGCTAGACCGCGACGAAGCCGCCGTCGACGGGCATCGCGACGCCGGTGACGAAGGAGGACGCGTCGGAGAGCAGCCAGGTCACCGCCTCGCCGATCTCACGGGGTTGGCCGAGACGCCCGATCGGCTCTTGGCGCTCGAAGGCTTCGCGCTCGAGCTTGGTCGACTCGATCATGCGCTCGACCATCGGGGTCTCGATCACCCCAGGACACACCGCGTTCACCCGCACCCCCTTCGGCGCGAACTCGAGGGCCGCGGTCTTGGTCAACCCGACGACCCCGTGCTTGCTGGCGACGTAGGCGCAGCCGCCGCGCGAGCCCACCAGCCCGGCGACCGAGGCCGTATTGACGATCGACCCGCCACCGCCCTGTCGGAGCATCTGGGCGATCTGATCCCGCATGCACAGCCACACGCCCTTCAGGTTGATGGCGATGGTGCGATCGAAGTTCTCCTCGGTGCAACGCGTGGTCGAGGCCCAGTCGCTCTCGATCCCCGCGTTGTTGAAGGCGGCGTCGAGGCGCCCCTCGTGTTCGGCCACGCTCGCCACCACGGCACGCACCTGGTCGCCCTGGGAGACGTCGCAGCGGACGAAGCGACCCTCGGCGCCCGCCGTCTTCACCTGGTCGAGGGTGTTCGCCGCCTCGGCCTCGTCGATGTCGGCGATGACGAGCCGCGCGCCCTCGCGCGCGCAGCAAAGCGCCGCTGCACGGCCGATCCCGGTGCTCCCCCCGGTGATCATTACGACCCGTCCGTCCAGACTGTCCGCCATCGCCCCTCTCCCCCGTGGCATGCGCCGGTGTAGCTCGGCCAAGCTAGCCCGTCTCTGCCCTCGCCGCGGCCTCCTCGAGCAGTTCGAAGCAGCGCTCGAGGTGTCTCCACTCGGTGCGCGGGTTGCCGATCGAGACCCGCAGCGCGAAGCGCCCCGCCAGCCGGGTGCCCGACAGATAGACCTCGCCGGTGTCGTTCACGGCGTCGAGGATCGCCTGGTTGACGCGGTCGACCACCGCGTCCCCCCGTGCGCGCAGCGTCGGCGGCGCATAGCGGAAACACAGGGTGGCGAAGGGGACGGGAGCGAGCCGTTCCCAGGCGTCGTGGGCGTCGACCCAGTCCGCCCATTCCCGCGCCCAGTCGCAGTGCTGCTCGACGCGGCGGCCGATCCCGGCGCCGCCGAAGTAGCGCAGGATCATCCACACCTTGAGGGCCCGGAAGCGGCGCCCGAGCTGAATGCCGTACTCGTTGAAATTGTGCACCTCGGGCGTCTCCGGGGTCCGCATGTAGTCGGCGACCAGCGAGAACGCCTCGCGGAAGATCTCCGGCTGTCGAAAGAGCAGAAGCGATGCGTCGAGGGGAGTGAAGAGCCATTTGTGCGGGTTGATCACCAACGAGTCGGCGCGCTCCCAGCCGCGCAGGGGCTCGCGGAAGCGCGGGGAGATCGCCGCCGTGCCCGCGTAGGCCGCGTCGACGTGGAGCCAGAGACCGTGTCGTTCGCAGCAGTCGGCGACCGCGTCGACCGGGTCGACGCTGGTGCTCGAGGTCGTGCCGAGGGTGGCGACCACGGCGCAGGGGAGCGCGCCGTCGCGACGGTCGCGCTCGATCGCGGCCTCCAGGAGCTCGGGACGCATCCGGAACTCGGTGTCGACACCGATCTTCGACACCCCGTCGCGACCGATCCCGACGACGATTGCCGCCTTCTCGACCGAAGAGTGCGCCTCCTCGGAGCAGTAGAGCCGCAGCGCGCCGACCTCGGGTCGCCCGGCGAGGCCGCGGCGCCTGGCGTCGAGCCCAGGGAGCGCCTGTCGCGCCGCCACCAGTGCCGTCAGGGTGGAGACCGATGCGGTGTCCGTGAACATTCCGTCGAAGACCTCGGGGAGGCCGACGAGATCCCGGAGCCACCCGACCACGCGTTCTTCGAGCTCGGTGGGCGCAGGGGCGTTCTGCCAGAACATCACATTGGCGTTGAGCCCCGCCGCGAGCCATTCGCCGAGGATGCCCGGCCCGCTCGCCACCGACGAGAAGTACGCGAGGAAGCCCGGGTGTTGCCAGTGGGTAATGTTGGGCTCGATCAGCGAGGCGTAGTCGCGCAGAATCTCGTCCAAGGACTCGGGTGCAGCGGGGGCGGTCTCGGGGAGTGCCGCGCGGACCGCGCCGGGTCGCAGCGACGGCCGTACCGGGTGTCGCTCGAGCTCTTCGAGGTAGTCGGCCACGAGGTCGGCGACGCGGTGCGCCGCCACGCGAAACTCGCTCGCGTCCATGTCTCCCAGGCGTTCTCGGTTCTGCGCGTGCGTCACGTGGCCTCCGACCCGCGGCCGTGGGTGCTCCACATCGCGGGAAACGCCCAGCGGGGGCCGGGCGATCGCCCCAGCCCGCAGCGGAGTTCGACCGGGCAGGCGTCGGCGTAAGTGCCAACCATAGCAAGGGAATTTCGACTAGAGCCCTCAGCCGGGCGGGCGCCCGCTCCGATGAGTAGACCGAGGGAGCGATCCGAGCGAGTGCGCAACCCCCGACAGCGCGACCACACCCCGGACGGCGGCGAGCTCTCGGCGCTCCGCGCCCGGGTCGGCGAGCTCGAGGCCCGTCCCGCGGCCCTGACGCGACCCGACGCCGAGCTGCGCGACTCGCGAGAGCGCTTCGAGCTGGCGGTCGCGGGCTCCTCGGACGGGCTCTGGGACTGGGACCTGCGCACCGATCGCGTCCACTACTCGAGCCGCTTCAAGGAGCTCCTGGGCTACGGCGCCGACGAGTTCGACGACGATCTCGACGCGTGGATCGACCACCTCCACGGCGACGACCGCGACCTCGTCCTGGCACAGCTCCGCGAGCACCTCGAGCAGGACACACCCTTTCGCCACGAGTACCGTCTTCGCACCAAGGCCGGGGGGTACCGCTGGTTCGTCGCGCGGGGAGCGTGTCTGCGGGATGGTGCGGGGGCCGCGGTCCGGATGGCGGGCTCGATCACCGACATCACCGAGCAGCGGGAGGCGGCCGCCGCGGTCCGCAGATCGCAGAACACCTACCGCGCGCTGTTCGAGACGATCCGCGACGGCATCGTGATCACCGACCTCAACGGCTCGATCCGCGAGGCCAACCCGGCGTTTCTCCGCATGCTGGGCTACGGGCCCGACCAAACCCCCGAGATCACCTACCAGAGCACGACGCCTCCCGAGTGGGCCGCGCAGGACGAGCGCTCGCTGCGCCAGTGCCTGCAACGCGGATACTCGGACACCTACGAAAAGGAGTACCTCCGACGCGACGGGTCCCGTCTCCCGGTGGAGATCCGCGTCTGGCTGGCCGACCCCGAGGAGGACAGCCCGAGCGGAGAACGCGAGCTGCTCGCCGTGGTGCGCGACATCACCGAGCGCAAGATCGCCGAGCAGCGGATCCGACACCTCGCGTTCTTCGACGGGCTCACCGGCCTTCCCAACCGCCAGCTCTTCCAGGCGCGTCTCGACGAGGCGCTCGAGGAGGCGACGGTGTCCGGCGAGTCGGTGGCCGTCCTCTTCATCGACCTCGACCGCTTCAAACAGGTGAACGACACCCTCGGGCACGGGGCGGGCGACCGTCTGCTCTCGGAGGTGGCGCGGCGCTTCTCGAAGGTGGTGCGCAAGAACGACCTGATCGCCCGGGCCGGCGACGAGCGGGACGAGCTTCCGATCGCCCGGCTCGGTGGCGACGAGTTCACCGTCGTCCTCCACGTGAAAGGAGCCGAGGACGCCGCGGTCGTCGCGGAGCGCTTGCTCCGGGTGCTGCGCGACCCCTTCGTGATCGAGTCTCACGAAGTGTTCATCGGCGCGAGCATCGGGATCGCGACCTTCCCCGACGACGCCGCGGACGCCGAGACGCTGACCCGCAAGGCGGACACCGCGATGTACAGCGCGAAGGAACGCGGCCGCGGGATCTACCAGTTCTACTCCGAATCGATGAACGCCACGGGGCTGCGCAAGCTCGAGATGGAGATGAACATGCGCCGCAGCCTCGAAGAGGGCGGCTTCGAGGTCCACTACCAGCTCCAACGCAACGCGCGTGACGGGCGTGTGAGCGGGTGCGAAGCGCTGCTGCGCTGGACCCTGCCCGACGGCGAGCCGGTCTCCCCGATCGAGTTCATCCCGATCGCCGAGGAGTCCGGCCTGATCAGCCCGCTCGGCGAATGGGTGCTCCGGGAAGCTTGCGCGCGCTCGGTCGCATGGGCGCGCGCCGGCTACGCATCGCTCCCGGTGAGCGTCAACGTCTCGGCTCGGCAGTTCCGCAGTGACGATTTCCCGAATCGGCTCGAGGCCGTGTTGCGCGAGACCGGTATCGACGCCAGTCGCGTCGAGCTCGAGATCACCGAGAGCGCCTTTCTGACCGACGAACGGTCGATCGCCACCGCCTTCCGCCGCATCAAGGACCTCGGCGTCCGCATCGCCCTCGACGATTTCGGCACCGGCTACTCCTCGCTCGGCTACCTGCGACGCTTCCCCATCGACCGCGTCAAGATCGATCGCAGCTTCGTCCGCGAGATCTCGACCAACCCGAACGACCGCGCGCTGATCGACTCGATCATCGCGATGGTGCACACCCTGGGGATGGAGGTCGTGGCGGAAGGCGTCGAGTCCCTCGAGCAGGCAGAGATCCTGCGCGCCTGTGGCTGCGACGCGCTCCAGGGCTACCTGTTCGCCAGACCCGTGCCGCCCGCGGCCTTCGAGCGCTACCTGGAGCGGGCGAAGGCGCGCTAGCTCGTGCGGCGCAGGTGTCGCCGACGGGCCGCCACGGTCAAGAGCCCCACCAGCGCCGGGAGCCCGCCGGCCGCCTCGGGGACGAAATCGGCCTCGAGCTGGATCAGCGGGTGCGCCAACCCGTTGCCCGGGTCGTGCACCATGGCGCCTCCACCCTGGAGCGATGCGAGGATCTCATCGATCGACGCCTCCGGATCCTGCTGTCGATACAGCGCCCACGCCCCCGCGACATGGGGCGTCGCCATCGAGGTCCCGCTCAGGGTGGCGAAGGTCTGGCCCGGAAACGCGGAGACGATCGCGCTCCCCGGCGCGAGCAGGTCGAGAAACTCCGCCGAGTTGGAGAACGACGAGACGGACCCCGACTTGGTGACCGACCCGACGCTCACCGCCGAGGACAGACAGCCCGGGGCGGCCAGGGCGTCCACGTAGCCGCTGTTTCCCGAGGCGATGACGGTCGCGATGCCCACGCTCCGGAGGTCGTCGATCACCGAGAGCATGAAGCCGTTGGCCGCGTCGCACTCGGGCTGAGAGGTGTACTGCCCCCCGCCGAGGCTCATGTTGACCGACGCGATCTCGAACTGATCGCGAAGCCCGTAGACGTGCTCGAGGCCGCGGATGATGTCGGAGGTGTAGGCCAGCGCGCAGGACTGATTGCCGGCGCAGGAGGTGGGGCCGAACTCCGAAAAGACCTGGACGGCGATCAACCGCGCCGCGGGTGCGACCCCGGAGTAGGTGGCGTCATCGCCCAGGGCGATCCCGGCGACGTGTGTCCCGTGGTAGCAGTTGCCGACGGTGCAGGGCGCGGCCGAACCGGGGCCCACCTGTTGCGGACTGCCGTCTGGACAGTCGCCGACCAGACCCAGGGGATCCCGTGACGCCCCCAACGCAAAACAGGCCTCGGCATCGGTGCGCCCCACCAGGGCCGGGTGGTCGGTCTCGACGCCGGTGTCGAGCACGGCGATGTGCCAGCCAGTGCCGTCGTACCCCATCGACTGCACCCTCGTCGCCTCCACGAGGGCGGTGCTCTCCGCGAGGGTCGTCTCGAAGACCCGGTCGCCTTCGATGCGCGCGACGGCCCCGCTCTCGACGAGAGCGAGCATCGCGTCGTGGGGCACTTCCAGCGCGACGAAGGGGAGGGACTCGTAGTGGCGCAGCACCCGAGCGCCGCTCCCGCGCAGGCCGCCCTCGAGGACCCGCCGGACGCCGCGGATCCGCGCCCGCTGCGACAGCAGGGCCCGACGGCTCGAGAGCCGCGCCTCGGGAGCGGCGTCGACCGCGAGCTCCACGATCACGCGCAGCGGAGGGGGCTCCGTCTGGCCGGCGGCAGGTGCTGCGGCGAGCCACCCGAGCGCGACGATCGCGGCGAGCGACGCACACCGGGCCGGGTTCGGCCTCGCGAAGTGGATTCGATGGGTCATGGCCTGCCGTCCAGCGGGGACGCCAGGCGCTTTCGACGCCTCGCGACGGCGCCGGAAGGGCAACGCGCACCGAAGCCAAAAACTGAGTCAAATCAGTGAATTGTGGATGTATCTGCGAACGGGCTGCGCGCAGCGCGCGCGCAACCCGGTGCACGGCGCAGGCCGATCGCAGAAACTCAATCCAGTGGCGGTCTACCGATCGTAGTGGAGACAGGATGCGAGACCCTCGCGCTCCCCAACGCCGCCCGACGGCGCGGGCTCCGGCCCGCCCGACCCCCCGCGCCACCTCCGCGCCGGCCGCGGCGGAGTCGGGCGACGGGGCGCTGATCCAGCGGCTGGCGACCGGCGACGCCCGGGCCCTCGGGGTGGCGTACGACGAGTACGCCCCGCTGGTCTACGGGGTACTCCTGCGCATGCTGCAAAACGCCGCCGCGGCCGAGGAGTTGCTGCAGGAGGTGTTCTGGACGCTGTGGACGCGGCCCGAACGCTTCGACCCCACCCGAGGGAACCTGCGGGTGTTCCTGTTCCAGCTGGCCCGGAGCCGGGCCCTCGACCATCTGCGCCGCGAACGGCGTCGGAGCGGCCTCCTGCGAGAGCGACCGGTGCTCGCTCCCGACCCGAGCGACGCGGGCGCGCAATCGAACCCGCTGCTTGCCGCCGTATCCGCTGAAGACCGGACGCGGGTCCGGCGGGCGCTCGCGGCGTTGCCCGCGGCCCAGCAGCGGGTGCTGACGCTCAGCTACTTCGAAGGGCTGAGCCACAGTGAGATCGCGGAGCAGCTCGGCGAGCCCCTCGGCACGGTGAAGACGCGGATCCGGGGCGGGTTGGCGCGCATGCGGGCGCGACTGGGACACGACGAGGCGGGTACGGAGCGAAGCTGGAATGAGATGTGAGATTGCGGCGCAAGAACTCTGGCTCCTGGCGGCCGGGGAGCTCGCCGGCGAGGAGGCGACGCAGCTGACGGAGCACGTGGCGACCTGCGACCGCTGCCGCGAGCGACTCCAACAGGCCGCGGCGCTGTTCGGCGACACCGGCGTGGACGCGGTGCGACCGGTGGCGCCCCCCGTCGATGCCAAAGCCCAATTGATGGCCCGCGTCGCGGCGACCGGTCCCCGGCGGCAGCGCTGGCCCTGGGCCGTGGCCGCCGCCGCCCTGGTGGGCGCGGTGCTCGGCGCCGGGGTGGCGAGCCGCGTCGCCGAGGAACGCTTCGCCCCGGTGGGGGACAAGCTGCGTTTCGAGCTCGCCCTGGTGCGAGAGAGCCACCGCAAACAGGAAGCCCGGCTCGCCCAGCTGAACGCCCGTCTCGAGGAGATGGAGCGCGAGGCGCGGGCCGTCTCCTTCCCCGTCGGAGGTGGGGACGCGCCGGCGATCGGTCCACCCACCGAGCAGGAGCAGAGCTGGCAGGCCTTTCTCCAGTGGGCCGAAGAATCGCGGCCGCGGCCGGCGGGCTGGCGTCCCAGCCTCGACACCACGGCCCAGGTCTACTGTCTCGAATCGGAGGGGCTGTGTGTGTTGCGGGCCGCCGGTCTCCCGGAGACCCGCGGCGACCAGTCCTACGCCCTCTGGGTCACGAACGTCGCGGGCCGCTACCACCTCGTCGGCACCTTCGAGGCGGACCACAACGGCGAGGCCTCGCTGCTGGCGTCGTCGCCCGTGCGCGTCCAAGACGTCACGCGGAGTCTCATCACCCTCGAGTCCGGGGAAGCCGGCTGGCGTCCGGAGGGCTCGGTGGTGCTCGTCGACGAGACCCTGGCGAACTAGGGCGCGGGAGAGCCCTACCCGCCGTCGGCGGCGCTCTCCTCGTCGGGAGCGTCGGAGGTGGACGGCGCCGCGCCGCCGCCCTCTTCGCGCGGAGCCGCCTCGCCGTCGGCGTTGCAGGGATAGGCCTCGTGCAGCGACTGGATGATCAGCACCGCCGCCGGTCGGTCGAGTGCCTCGGGGTGCGCATCCATCCATCGGAATGCCACCCGCTCGAACTGCTCCTGGGTGATCCCCCTCGGGAGGCAGTAGAGGTGGAGGCCCTTGCCCATCGCCGCGTAGATGCTGTGTGTGTCGGAGAGCCCGCGGAAGAACCCGTGGCAGAGCGCGAGGTCGGGCGCCTGGTCGCTCTCGCAGAACTGGATGATGCGGTGACCGGTGACGTCCTCGGCGGCGGCCGGGGCCGACCAGCACGGCACGAGTGCGAGCGCGACAGCGACGATGCGAAAGGTGGCCCCCAAGCGTCATCCCTCCCTCGCGGGAGAGTTGTAGCGCTCAGGCCTCGGGGGTGCCGTCGAGGGCGGCGCTCGCCGGCGCCTCCTCGGCGATGGCTGCGGGTACCGTGAGGGTGGGCTCCTGGGGTGTCCAGGCGCCCGCCTGTCCCCCCGCGTCGGCGAAGTCGCTGCCCACCGAGCGGACGTGCCGGCCCGTCACCGAGTACCCCAGCGCGCTTCCGTCGAAGGGATCGTGGGGCGCCTCGCTCAGATAGTCCGGCACCAGGGCGTCGAGGCTCTCGGGCAGGGCGCCCCGCTCTTCCTCGTAGGCCGCGAGCGCCAGCACGGTGCGGGTCACCTCGAGGCGGGCGTCGGCGGCACAGCGGGCGGCGCCGAAGGCCGAGAAGTGCTCGATCCCCGCCTGGAGGAGGAGCCAGCCCACGCCGTTGGGCGCGAAGTGCACCTCGCGTCGCGCCCAGGGAGCGCCGAGGTCGACCTCGGCAAAGCGGGGCCGCGTCTGCGCCGAGCAGGGCAGCGCGGTCTGTCGCGCCCGGGCGCGGAAGTAGCGGGCGAACTCGCCGCGCGTGCGACGCGGGTGAAAGACATAGTCGCGCGGGAGCATGCGTCGCAGCAGCGACGAGTCGTCGAGCTGCGCGTGAAAGGCCACCGCGATCTCCTCGGGGGACCCATCGAGCACGCCGGCGAGCGTCTCGTACTCCGCGCGCCACAGGGCCGCCCACACCTCGGGCTGGCTGCGGAACGCCGGCATCGCGGCCGCGAGCTCCTTCCCGATCACCCGCGGGAGCAGTCCGGCGTCCACGTGCTGGTAGATCGACTGCAGCGCGAGCTCGCGCAGGGAGAGACCGATCTTCGCGGTGAGGAGGCTGCCCTCGAGGGCCTGCTCCACCCGGGCGCCGAGGGTCAACACGCGCTGCCAGTCCGAAGCTGCCGCCCAGGGGTCGCCCTCCGCGAGGGAGAGGCCCGCGCGCAGCACCAGGAGCTTCGCGAGCCGCTGCCAGCCGATCATCGCCGGGCTGGGCGAGCCCGAGCGGGCGGGCGCCTTGAAGTAGGTCGCCGTGAGCGCGCCGTCGAGGGTCTCGAGGGCCGCCGCGTTGCGCGCGAGCAGCTCCCGCACGGCCTCGGCGTCCCAGTACTCGTCGGTCGGGCTCAGCGCCGTGAAACGGCTCTCTTCCTCGCTCAGATCGAGCAGCTCGATCGCCCGGTCGAGGGCCAGCACCCCGTCGTGGTCGACGGGGACCTCGTAGCGCTTGGCCACGAGATCGCCGTCGTCGACCTGGGGAAGGTCGCGACTCTGGAGCCAGACCCAGCCGGGCAGGGTCACGGCCACGAGGACCACCCCCCACAAGATCGCACGGCTGAAAAAGCGCATGGCCCGCCCTCCGGTCCATCCGGGTGTTCGCTCCCGGGCTCATCGGCCGAACGCGGGATGCGGTGTAGCGGGGTGGTCGGACCGTCGGATCGGGGGACCGGCCCGCGGTGGGTCGCGTCGCTGGACGCGCAACCCGTGTGCAGTCGGGGAGAAGTTGCCGTCGAGAGCGCGCGACGACGCTGCCCGGCTCGCGAAGCTGCGGCTATCATCCGGCCCCGATGAGCTTCCAATACGAACTCCCCAAGACCCTTCCGGACGCCGTCCAGCTGCTGGGGCGCCTCGAGGGCGCCCGGGTGCTCGCGGGCGGGACCGATCTCCTCGTCCAGCTCCGCACCGGCGCGCGCTCGCTCCCGGCGGTGGTGGACGTCAAGCAGATCGCCGAGCTCCTCGAGGTGACGCTCGGCGACGAGACCATCCGCATCGGCGCCGCGGTGACCTGCTGGGACCTCGGCCTGCGCGACGACCTGAAAGAGCTGTTCCCCGGCGTGATCGAGGCGGCCGAGCTGATCGGCTCGATGCAGATCCAGGGCCGCGCGACGGTCGGTGGCAACGTGTGCAACGCCTCTCCGGCGGCAGACACCACGCCGGCGCTCATCGCCTGCGATGCGCGAGCCGCCGTGGTGGGAGCCCAGGGGAGCCGCGAGGTCCCCGTCGAAGACCTCTTCGAGGGTCCCGGGCACACCGTGCTGGCGGCGGACGAGATCCTGGTGGGCTTCGACCTTCCGCGCCCGCCCGCGCGGAGCAGCAACGCCTACCTGCGCTTCATCCCGCGCGGCGAGATGGACATCGCCGTCGTGGGCGCCGGGGTGAGCGTCACCCTCGATGGGGCGGGACGGTGCACCGCCGCCCGGGTCTCCCTCGGGGCGGTCGCGCCCACGGCGATCCGCGTCCCCGAGGCCGAAGCCGCCCTGGTGGGTTCGAGTCTCGACGAGGCCGCCCTCGAGGCGGCGGCCGCGGCCTCCAGCGCCGCGGCGTCGCCGCTCAGCGACAAACGCGGCACCGCCGACTACCGACGCCACGTCAGCGGCGTCCTGACCCGACGCGCCACCTCCATCGCCGCGGCCCGCGCCGCCGGAGCCCAGGGATGAGAAAGATCCACGTCGCCACGCAGATCAACGACGAGCCCCACGAGTTCCTCTGCGAACCGGGCCAGACGCTACTCGAAGTCCTCCGCGAAACCCTCCGTCTCACCGGGACAAAAGAGGGATGCGGGACCGGCGACTGCGGCGCCTGCACCGTGAAGATGGACGGACGGCTCGCCTGCTCGTGTCTGGTGCTGGCCGCCGAGGTCGAGGGCAAGGAACTCGAGACGATCGAGGGCATGGCGGGCCGGGACGAGGCCACCGGCGACCCGGTGCTCCACCCGCTCCAGCAACAGTTCCTCCAGGAAGCCGCGCTCCAGTGCGGCATCTGTACCCCGGGGTTCCTGGTCGCCGCGAAGGCGCTCCTCGACGCCGAGGACGATCCCTCGGAGGAGCGGATCCGCTATTGGCTGTCCGGCAACCTGTGCCGCTGTACCGGCTACGACAAGATCGTGCGCGCCGTCCAGGAAGCGGCCGCCGAACTCCGCGAAGCGTAGAAAGGGACCACGCGAGATGAGCGATGCAACCAAGTACAAGTGGGTCGGCACGCGGTCGATCCGCCCCGACGGCGTCGACAAGGTCACGGGCCGGGCGAACTTTGGCGCCGACCGCAGCGTGCCGGGCATGCTCTACGGCTTCGTCCTGCGCAGCCCCCACGCCCACGCCAACATCCGCGGCATCGACACCTCGAAGGCGGAGGCCCTGGAGGGCGTGAAGGCGGTGCTGACGGGCGCCGACCTGCCCACGATCGATCCGGGTCAACGGGTGCCGGGCGAGTGGCCGATCGACCTGCGCGACACCGCCCGCAACGTGATGGCCCGAGACAAGGTCCTCTACGATGGCCACGCGGTGGCCGCGGTAGCCGCCACCAGCCTGCAGGTCGCCCGCGAGGCGGGGGCCCTGATCGAGGTCGACTACGAGGAACTCGAGCCGGTGATGGATGTGCTCGCGGCGATGAAGCCCGACGCCCCCCTGCTCCACCCCGACCTCTTCACCAAGGGCGTCGACCCGGCGCCGGAGACGCCCTCGAACGTCGCTTCCCGCGGCATCTTCGAGCGCGGCGACCTCGAGGCGGGCTTCGCCGACGCCGACGTGGTCGTCGAGCGCGAGTTCCGCACCGAGACCGTCCACCAGGCCTACATCGAGCCCCACGCGGTCGTGGCGGAGATGGGCGAAGACGGCCAGGCGACGGTCTGGTGCTGCACCCAGGGCCCGTTCATGGTCCGGGCCTACTCGTCGGCCATCCTCCAGATCCCCGTCTCCAAGGTGAAGGTGGTGCCGAGCGAGATCGGCGGCGGATTCGGCGGGAAGACCACGGTCTACCCCGAGCCGCTGGCGATCGCCCTCTCGCGCAAGGCGGGGCGTCCGGTGAAGCTGGTGATGGACCGCACCGACGTCTTCCGGGCCACCGGCCCGGCGCCGGGGGCCTTCCTGCGCGTCAAGATGGGCGCCAAGAACGACGGGACCCTCACCGCGGCCGAGGTCTGGCTCGCCTACGAGGGCGGCGCCTTCCCCGGCGCGCAGATGATGGCGGGGCTGATGACGATCGTCGCGCCCTACAAGCTCGAGCACTTCAAGCTCGAGGGCTTTGACGTCGTGGTGAACAAGCCCAAGACCGCCGCCTACCGGGCGCCCGGGGCGCCGATGGCGGCCTTCGCGTCGGAGTCGGTGATCGATGAGCTGGCGGCGAAGCTCGGAATCGACCCGATCGAGTTCCGGCTGAAGAACGCGGCCAGCGAGGGCACCCAGGCCACCTACGGCCCGAAGTACAAGCGGATCGGCTTTGCCGAGACCCTCGAGGCCGCCGCGGAGCACCCGCACTACCGCGCCGAGCTCGGTCCCAACCAGGGCCGCGGCGTGGCGTCGGGCTTCTGGTTCAACGCCGGGATGAACTCGAGCGCCGAGGTGGCGATCAACGAGGACGGCACCGTGTCGGTCGTCGTGGGCACGCCGGACATCGGTGGCTCCCGCGCCTCGATCGCGCTGATGTGCGCCGAGGAGCTCGAGGTCGAGCTCGACGCGATCCGACCGGTCGTCGCCGACACCGAGACCACCAGCTTCAGCGACCTCACCGGCGGCAGCCGTGTGACCTTCGCGACGGGCATGGCGGTGGTCGAGGCCGCGCGGGACGTGAAGCGCCAGCTCTGCCGCCGCGCCGCGATGCTGTGGGAGCTCGAGGCCGATCAGGTCGAGTGGCGCGAAGGCGCCGCGCACCCGGTCGCCGGACTGCAGGAGTCCCCCGACCCGCTGCCCCTCGAGGAGATCGCTCGCAAGGCGAGCCGCACCGGCGGGCCGATCGGGGGCCGGGCGTCGCTCAACGCCAAGGGACCGGGCCCCGCCTTCGCCACCCACGTGGTCGATGTCGAGGTCGACAAGGACACGGGCAAGGTCGAGATCCTCCGCTACACGGCGGTGCAGGACGCCGGCACGGCGATCCACCCGAGCTACGTCGAGGGACAGATGCAGGGCGGCGCGGTGCAGGGCATCGGCTGGGCGCTCAACGAAGAGTACGTCTACGACGAACAGGGCCGGCTCCAGAACCCCGGCTTCCTCGACTACCGGGTGCCGGTGGCCCTCGACGTCCCGATGATCGACACGGTGATCGTCGAGGGGCCCAACCCGAGCCATCCCTACGGAGTGCGCGGGGGGGGCGAGGTGCCGATCGGGCCGCCGATCGCGGCCGTGGCCAACG
>JANQRO010000233.1 GCA_028284525.1 Myxococcota bacterium
CGAGAAGCCCGATCGGCTCCCCCGCGGCTCTCGCTCCGGAGATCGACTCCCCGACGCCGCTGGCCGAAACGCAGGCGCTGCTGGAGGCCACGCGCGCTGATCTACTTCGTCTCTCCGCCGCGCAGGAGCAGCTCTTCGCGCTGCTGCAGGCGCGGGAGGATGGCCGGCCGGCCGGCGGGCGATCGCCAGCCACGGTGCCGCGCCTTGAGGGCGACGATGCCGAGGCGCCCGCGCTCGAGTTCCGTCTCTTCCGTTTCTTCGAAGTCCGGCGCGGACAGCAGACGGCGGACCGCTGGACGAGCAAGAAGGCGCGGTTATTGCTCGCCTACCTTGCGATGAAGGGGGACGCGCCCGCGACACGCGAGAGCCTGATTGAAATGTTCTGGCCCGACTCGCTGCCCGAGAGAGGCGCGAACAATCTCAGCATCGCGATCCACCAGATCCGGGCGCGGCTGGGCAAGCTCATCCCCGGAGACGATCGGGGAATCCGCGTCGAGCAAGGTACGTACCGCCTGAGCCCGGGCAGCGGCGCGAGCATCGACGTCGTCGAATTCCAGCGGCACATCACGCGCGGGCGCACGGCGATTGGGGCGGGCGAGGAGGCGACGGCCCGCGACGAGCTCAGCGCTGCGGTGGCTCTCTGCACTGGCGACCTGCTGGAGTCAGACCCCTACGAGGAGTGGACGATCGAGCCGCGTCGCGCCTTGGCACAGACGTACCAGTGGGCGCTCGCGTGGCTCGCGGCAGATGCCGCGAGCTCGGGCGACTGGGGGTCGGTCCTACAGCACGGGCGGACGATGGTGTGGCGCGACGCCTGCAACGAGGAGGGGCACCGCCTGATCATCCAAGCGCACGGTGAGCTCGGCAACCGGAGCGAGGCGCTCCGCCAGTACCGGGAGTGTGCCGATACGCTGGAGAGCCAGACCGGCGTCGGGCCGTCTCCCGAGACAAAGGCCCTAGCCGCCGCCATCGTCGGGAAGCTGAGCGAGTGATGTCAGCGCGGCGGGTGATCGAGCCCCGTGAGTTCCGCTGGGGAACTCGCCCAAGCGGCAACATTGACGCCGAAGTCGAGCGCGTCGCGCGCCGTGACACTGTCCGCGGCTAGCCCCGCCCATGCGCAGCCGTAGTCCCGACTCGCCAGTGGCCCCGCCACGTGCCACTCGAAGTCGCCGTCGGGCGCCGCCCCCAGCGGCGGTGATGCGAGGACGTTGTGGGCGCGAAGGACCTCGCGCTCGAGATCTTCGGGCGCCGCGCCCAGGTCCGGCAGCGCGGCGCGAATCGCGTCGATGAACCCCTCGCCCGGGGAGCAACCGTCCACGAGAAGGCGGGCCCCCGCTGCCACGGCATCGCGGAGCGCCTCCGCCTCCTCGGGGGGCAAGACTGCCCCCGGCGAAGCCGTGACGTAGTACAGGTCGGCATTCGGCAAGTCGCCGGCCCTCGCGACCAGCGGCCGCACGTCTATGCCGCTGCGGCGCATCGCGCGGACGAGATAGAAGAAGCCCTCCAGATGCCGATCGCAGGGTTCGTCGTCTACTCCGATCCCGAGGTAGACGAGGTTGAGCGATCGGGTGGCGCCGGCTATGGCGACGCGCCGCGAGCGAAGATCGACCTGTCCGTGCGACGGCGACCACCAGGGAGACGCGGGGAGGGCGGCCGAGTCTCCGTCGGCGCCGCGCGCGATCCGAGCGAGCTCGATCTCGGCGCCCGCGGGCGCGGTGGTCGTCGCACGGATTCGAAAGTCCTCAACGACGCGCCCCGGAGGTGTGTCGGTGTCAGGCCGCTCGACGTACTCGAGCTTGATGTACGCCTCGGCGCCCTCGGGCGGAAGCGCGACCCGCTCGTAGTCCGAGACGAGAATCACGTGACCGAATCCGTCGATCGCGACCCCGGGCTCGACGACCACCGTGTCGTCCGGCGGCGCGTTCGCGACCACGCCTAGGCCTCGCGCGATGCCCACACCGTGCCAATGGAGCGCGTGCAGGCGCTGATGCCGCTGGTGATAACCATGGGCCTGCGCCCAGGTCTCCACATCGATCATCAGACCCGGGTGTGGATCGACTCGGAGGATCGGCGAGACGTCGGGGGCAGAAATGGCGTCGGCTCCCCCAGGGGGACGGCCGTGGAGCCGTGCCCCGACTACATGACGCCATCCTCATGCGCGTTGGTGGAGCGGGGGAGGACAGGAGGTGGGCGAGCGGTTGTTGGCCTCTCGCTCCCCGGATAGGCGCGACTCCATCTAGCGTCGGAGATCGCCGAGCGTGAACGGTAGCCTGCGGCCGGCCGCGAGCGGAGGTGTCGCGCGCTGACCTGAGTCCGCTGCGGCCCTGACCGCCATGGGCGCAGTCAAGGTCCACCCGGCGGCTGCTGGCGCCGCATCCGCCGGGTGGAT
>JANQRO010000244.1 GCA_028284525.1 Myxococcota bacterium
ACCGCCCTTCGGGTTCGCCCGATGGCGGTGGGGGCGGGTTGCGTTTTGCAGCGCGACCGTTGCCGGATCGGCGTGGCTCGTCACCGATCTGTGGACCCAGCTCCGCTACGGCGCGGAGGCGGCCTCCTACTGGCCCTTCGTGGCGGCGGCCGCGCGCGCCGGGGCCGCCACCCGGCACTGGCAGTGGATGGGGGATCCGCTGCGCGAGATCGCTTCGCTCGCGATCTGGGTGGCGCTCGCGGCGCTGGCGATTGGGGTGCTCTGGGTGGTGGCGACGCGGGTCTGGGATCGGGCTGCGAAACGCTGGGCGCTCCCGGGAGGTCGGTGGAGGGCTGCGATCGTCGTGTGGGGGTGGCTCGCCGCAATCGCGGGAGCGGCGTTCGGGGTGAACCGGATCGAGCCGCCGTCGACGCGCGAGAGCCTGGTCTTCCACCTTCCCGCACCCTTCGCGACACCCGCGCGCTTCTTCCTCTCGCGACCAGCGCCCGCTCCCTGCGAGCAGCCCGTCCTGGTCGGGGTGGTGGCCGAGTCGTGGCAAGGCGTGCACCTGCCCGAAGTGGTGGTCGAGAACCGATGCGGCACCCCGCTCGAGCTCCGCGGCTGGACGATCGCGACCCCGGGCGGGGCACAGGGGTTCACCCCCGAGTCGATCGCTCCGGGATCGCAAGAGACGAGCGTGTTGGCCGAGGGGGCGCTCGACCGGTGGGCCGCGACACCGTCATGGGTCGAGCTGCGCTCGCCCAGCGGGGTCGTCACCGGGCGGGTCGAGTTCGTCCCGCGCGACATCAAGCGGGGCGAGCTGGTCCAGGCCCCGGGGTCGGAGGCCCAGTCGCTGAACCGGGTTCGGCTCGCGGCGCTCGAGGGGTACGGCGACTACTTCGCGGCGCTTCGCGACCCGCTCCAGCCCGAGGTCGTCTCCGCGGCGGAGGGGCGACCCCCCAACGTGCTCGTGATCGTCCTCGACAGTTTTCGTGCGGACATCGCCGGTGACGCACTCATGCCCGGGCTCGACCGGTGGGCCCGGAGGGGCGTGCGCGGAACGCGGCACTACTCGGGCTCAAACTCTTCGCATCTCGGCCTGTTCACCCTCCTCTACGGCCGCTCGGCGCTGGCCTACGACGCGATCCTGGACCGGGCGCCCGAAGACGGGGCGCCGGGTTTCTTTCGTGCCTTGGGGTACCGGACCAGCTTCTTGTCGAGCGGCGGCATCGAAGCGTGGAAGCGCATGGACGACTACTTGAACGAGGAGCTCTTCGACGAGGTCTCCGTGTTCCATCCGGCCTCGGAGGCCAGCTGGCACGAGTGGCCCGCGAACGACCGGCGCGTCCTCGCCGCGGCGCGCGAGCGGATCGAGGGCGCCGACCAGCCTGTGTTCGTCCTGACCTTTCTGATGAGTCTGCATTTTCCCTATCCCTACGACAGACGCTACGAGCGCTTCCTCCCGGTGTCCCACGAAGTCGAGGGGGGCACCTGGAGAGAGCTGTTCCGGGCACGCCTCGATCGCGAGCGGCTCTGGAACCGCTACCGGAACAGCGCGATCGGCGCGGACGCGATGCTCGCGGCGTTTCTCGCAACCGTGGATCTCGACGACACGATCGTGGTGATCACCGGGGACCACGGCGAGTCGTTTGGCGAGG
>JANQRO010000256.1 GCA_028284525.1 Myxococcota bacterium
CAGGAGACCTTCCGGGTCGAGATCGATCCCGCCAAGCCCAAGTACTACGTGCTCGACATGTTCCCCTATCCGTCGGGAGACGGGCTCCACGTCGGCCACCCCGAGGGCTACACCGCGACCGACATCCTCGCGCGTTACAAGCGGATGCGCGGCTTCAACGTGTTGCACCCGATGGGATGGGACGCCTTCGGACTCCCCGCCGAGCAGTACGCGATCGAGACCGGGACCCACCCGCGCGACACCACCCGTCGCAACATCGATCGCTTCCGCAGCCAGATCGAGGCACTGGGCTTCAGCTACGACTGGTCGCGCGAGATCGACACCACCGACCCGAGCTACGTGCGCTGGACCCAGTGGATCTTCCAGCGTCTCTTCGAGGCGGGTCTCGCCTACCGCGCCGAAGTCCCGGTGAACTGGTGCCCAGCCCTGGGGACGGTGCTCGCCAACGAAGAGGTGATCGACGGCAAGAGCGAGCGCGGCGGGCACCCGGTGGTGCGGGTACCGATGAAGCAGTGGATGCTGCGGATCACCGCCTACGCCGACCGGCTGCTCGAAGACCTCGAGGACCTCGACTGGCCCGAGCCGATCAAGAAGATGCAGCGCGACTGGATCGGCCGCAGCGAGGGCGCCGAGGTGCGCTTCCCGCTCCCGGACTCTCCGGGCGAGGGGATCGACGTCTTCACCACGCGTCCCGACACGCTCTTCGGCGCGACCTACATGGTCCTGGCCCCGGAGCACGACCTCGTCGAGCGGATCACCACCGCAGCGCAGCGCGCCGCGGTCGGGGCCTACGTCGAGGCGAGCCGGCGCAAGAGCGAGCGGATCCGCACCGCCGACAACCGGGCCAAGACCGGGGTCGACACCGGGGCCTTCGCGCTGAACCCGTGCAACGGCCAACGCATCCCGGTGTGGATCGCCGACTACGTGCTGGCGACCTACGGCACCGGGGCGATCATGGCCGTGCCCGCCCACGACGATCGCGACCACGAGTTCGCCGAGACCTTTGGCCTCGAGATCCGCAAGGTGGTCGAGGTCTCGGGTCAGGAGCTCCCCACCACCGGCGACGGGGTGGCGACCGCCTCCGACTTCCTCGACGGGCTCGCGACCCCCGACGCCAAACGGCGCATGATCGAGTGGCTCGAAGCCGAAGGACACGGCAAGGGGACGGTGACCTACAAGCTGCGCGACTGGCTCTTCAGCCGGCAGCGCTACTGGGGTGAGCCCTTTCCCGTCCTCCACACCGGCGACACCACCGAGCTCGTCCCCGACGAGACGTTGCCGCTCCTGATCCCCGAGCTCGACGACTTCCGCCCCTCCGGCGAGCAGGAGACCCCCCTCGAGCGGGCCCGCGACTGGATCGAGACCACCCATCCCGTGACGGGCGCACCGGCGCGGCGCGATGGCAACACGATGCCCCAGTGGGCGGGGAGCTGTTGGTACTTCCTGCGCTACTGCGACCCCCACAACCCCGACGCCCTGATCTCGGAGGAAGCCGAGCGCTACTGGATGCCGGTGGATCTCTACGTGGGGGGTGCAGAGCACGCCGTGCTCCACCTGCTCTACGCGCGCTTCTGGCACAAATTCCTCTACGACCAGGGCGTCGTGCACACCCCCGAGCCCTTCCAGAAGCTCGTGAACCAGGGCATGATCCTCGGCGCGAGCTACCGCTACTACGACGACAACCTCGCCGACGACGCCGACGCCCGGGTCACGAGCTACACCGCAGACCAGGTCCGGGTCGAGGAGGAGGGGGTCTACGCCCTCGACGATGGCCGCGAGCTCAAGGCGCGGTGGGTCGGCCCCGCCGAGGTGGCGCGCGGACCCGCGCCCGAGCGGAGGCCGATGCATCCGACCATTCCCGACCTCCCCCTCGAGGAGGTCGTCGAGAAGATGTCGAAGAGCCGGGGAAACGTGATCAACCCCGACGACGTCGTCGCCGAGTACGGCGCCGACTCGATGCGGCTCTACGAGATGTTCATCGGGCCCCTCGACAAGGACGCACCCTGGTCGACCGAGGGCATCCAGGGCGTGTACCGCTTCCTACAACGGACCTGGCGGCTCTTCCACGAGGACGCCGACGCCGAGGAGCGCGTGCGCACCCTACCCAGCGGTCCCGCGGGCGGGGAGGCGGCCCGCCTGATCGCCCAGACCGTCCAGGGCGTCACCGACGACCTCGACGCCATGCAGTTCAACACCGCGATCTCGAAGCTCATGGTCTTCGTGCGCGATGTGGGCAAGGAGGGCCCCCTCGACGCCGCGACGGCGGCGACCTTCCTCCAGCTGCTGGCTCCCTTCGCGCCGCACCTGGCGGAGGAGCTGTGGTCCCGCACCGGGCACGACGACACGATCACCTACGAGCCCTGGCCGGTGGCCGACCCGGCGCTCCTCGCCCGCGACACGATCGTGCTGGCGGTGCAGGTGAACGGAAAACGCCGCGACGAGATCGAGGTTCCGGCGGACGCGGAGCACGACGCCGTCGAAGCCGCGGCGCTCGCGTCGGAGGCGGTCCAGCGTCACCTCGACGGCCGGACGCCCAAGAAGGTCATCGTCGTGCCGGGGCGTCTCGTGAACGTGGTCGGCTAGAGGTCGACGGGCCGGCGCGCTTCGCGAAGCAGCGATCCCAGCGCGAGGGCCCACGCGCCGATCCCCAGCGCGAACACGAAGAGCGGCCAGCGCGTGGGCGACGGTGGCCCCGCGCCCACCGCCCCCAGGTCCGCCAACGGGAGCTCGACTCCGCTCCCGGCCTCGCGGGTGAGGATCAGCGGGAGCAGCGGATAGGGGAGCTCCGCCTGGAGCGCCTCGGGCTGTAGCCGCCGCCAGCGCCGGGCCGGGGTGGGTGGGGCGTCGCCGGGCGGCTCGCCGAAGCGCGCCGGCTCCACCGTGCCGTAGAGGGTGCGTTCGTCGCCGGCGCCGTCGCGCTCGCCGAAGTCCTCGACCTCGTCGTCGGGAATCCAGCCGCGGTCGACGAGGAGCGCGATCGTGCCGGCTGCTCCGGCGAGCTGGAGTGGGGTGTAGACCCGCGCCCCGTCGCGGCCCTCGAAACCACGCGCGGCGACGAAGATGCTGCGGGGAAGGTCGTAGCGACCTCGCGCGACGACGCGGCGACCGCGGTGGGCGTCGGGGTCTCCCACCACGACATCGAGGGCGAGCGCCGGCGGCGGCACGGTGGGCCCCGGCGCGACGCGCGGCACGCCCCACCACGCCGCGACGAGGGCGACGCCGCCCAGGGCGAAGAGCGCCCCGCTTCGCGACCGCAGGGAGAGCCGTGGTCGGAACGAGGCGATCTCGAGTCCCCCAAAACGGTGGGGCGGGGTGCGGCGGGTCGCTAGGCGAGGAAGAGATCCGCGAGCATCGCGGAGAAGAGCGCGAAGAGGTAGAGGAGCGAGACGCGGAAGGCGCGACGCGCAGCCTCGTCGGTGCGCTCGCGGAGCACCCGCACCACGTGCCAGGTGAACCATCCGCCGAGCACGATCGCCGCCGCGAGGTAGGGGGCGCCGAGCAGCCCGAGGGCCGCGGGGGCGAGGGTCACCGGCAGCAGCGCGAGGGTGTAGCGGAGCATCTGCCAGCGCGTCGCCTCGGCACCGATCACGTTCGGCGGCACCGGGATCCCCGCGGCCGCGTAGTCGCGGTACCGGTAGAGCGCGATGGCCCAGACGTGGGGCGGCTGCCAGAAGAAGATGATCGCGAAGAGCAGCCAGCCGGCGGGGCCCACGCTCCCGTCGACGGCGGCGTCGGCGATCAGCGGGGCCACAGCCCCCGAGGCGCCCCCGACGACGGCGTTCCAGATCGAGCGCGGCTTGAGCCAGACGGTGTAGACGAAGACGTAGAAGAGAATCGACGCGACGCCGATTCCGGCGGCCAGAGGGCCACCCGTGGCGAGCAGGATCGCGGTCGCCAGCAGGGAGAGCGCCAGCCCGAAGAGCAGCGCTCGCCGCGGCTCGATCTCCTGGGCCGGGAGCGGACGTTCCCGGGTGCGCTCCATCAGCGCGTCACGGTCGCGCTCCACGTAGCAGTTGAGCGTGTTCGCCGCGGCGCCGGCGAGGGCGATCCCCACCAGGGTCCACAGCGCCCACAGGGGCTCCAAGGTGTGGGCCGCCATCGCCATCGGGGGCAGCCCGGTGAACAGGACCATCGGGAGGATTCGCGGCTTGGTCAGCGCCGCGTAGTTGCGAATCTCGGCGAGTGTGCGGGTCATGGCGGGGAGCCATTGAGTAACACAGTGGCCCCTCTACCGCGATCTCCCCCGCTGCCCGCCGGGCGACCACTCGTGCGAAGATCGCCGAGACGCTGACCCGCTTGACCGCCTCCCGCGGAGACGTGGACTCGCGCGACCCCCGCAGACCGCGGAGACGCCGACTAGCGCGAGCGCCCCCGGACGCGCTTCACGATCCCGGTGAGCCAGCGGTCCAGATCCGGGTGCACGAGAAGGCCGGCCGCCTCGAGTCGGGCGGCGGCGATCCCCTCGACCT
>JANQRO010000268.1 GCA_028284525.1 Myxococcota bacterium
CGACGCCCGCCCCGCGAGCACCTGGGACGATCGTCACATGCAGACGCGCTTCCCGCGTCACACGCCGGCGCGGAGTGGGCCGCGTCTGATCCTGCCCGAGGGCAGCGAACGCAACCCGATCTCCGAAGGTCGCACCCTGTACGCGACCCCCGACCGGAACTGGCAGAGCGGGCCGAGCGGGGTCTCGCGCAGCCGGAGCGGCCGGTCCTCCGGCGTCGGCGCGACGATCTGGACCACGGGGGGCGCGACCCGTGGCGTGACGTCCCGGTCCTCGTCGGTGCGGGGCTCCTCGATGTCGACCCGCCGCTAGCCCGCGGCTCGCTGCTACCTTCCGCCGCCCTCGGGTGAACGGGCGACGTGCGGCGGGGGACGCGGATGACAGTGGTGGGCGTGATCGGCGGCAGCGGGGTCTACGACCTCGACGGGCTCACCGGCACGCGCTGGGAGCGGATCGAAAGTCCCTTCGGTGCGGTGTCCGACGCCCTCCTGCGCGGCGAGCTCGACGGCGTGCCCTTTGTGTTCCTCCCCCGTCACGGCCGGGGACACACCCTGTCCCCGGGTGCGATCGACTACCGCGCCAACATCGACGCGATGAAGCGCGCGGGGGTGACCGATCTGCTCTCGGTGAGTGCTTGCGGCTCGCTCCGCGAGGCGTTGGCTCCCGGCACCTTCGTGCTGGTCGACCAGTTCGTCGACCGCACCCGGCGTCCCAAGACCTTCTTCGAACGGGGCGTCGTCGCCCACGTCTCGATGGCCGACCCGGTGTGCCCCCGTCTCCACGAGGCCCTCGCGGTGGCGGGCGACGAGGCCGGTGTCCCGCTCGTCCGCGGCGGGACCTACCTCGCGATGGAGGGTCCCCAGTTCTCGACCCGCGCCGAATCCGAGCTCTACCGCAGCTGGGGATGTGACGTGATCGGAATGACCAACCTGCCCGAGGCGCAGCTCGCCCGCGAGGCCGAGCTCTGCTACGCGAGCGTCGCGATGGTGACCGACTACGACTGCTGGCATCCCCAGGAAGCCGACGTCGAGGTGGCGGACATCGTGCGTGTCCTCACCGACAACGCCACCCGGGGACGCGCCCTCGTACGCGCGGCGACGCCGCACCTGGACGGGCGAGCGACGCCGTGTCCCGCCGGCTGCGACCGCGTGCTCGACTCCGCGGTGATCACGCCTCCCGAGGCCCGCGACCCCGCCGTCGTGGCGCGTCTCGACGCGGTCGCCGGCCGTGTGCTCGGCCCCCGGCCGCCGGGCCCCGACTGAGCGCTCACCGAGCCCCGATGCCCGTCGCCCGCGGGGGCGCGGTGCGCGAACGCTCCGATTCCGGCGCCCGGCAGACGGGGCCGCGAGGCCCCGAAGCCGTCCCAGGGCGGGTGCTTGGAGCCCTCCCTTGCCCCCGCGGCGCGGGCCGGCTGCCGATCAACCGACGCCCCCCGCGCGCCGACAAGAAGAGGCGCCGCCGCAACGCGGCCCAGCGGAGGGGGAGTGCGGCCCGGCCCGGCGCCGGCTGCTCCCGGGGGAGGACGAGATGAAGGATGGACGCACGCGCCGCGTGGAGCGGACGGGCGAGGCCATGGATTTCGCGAGCTGGCTCGCGCGTCACCAGGCGGTGTTGATCGCCCTCGGTGGCGCCGCCCAGGGCACCGAGTTCCCGCTCGAGGAGAAGAGCGTGACGATCGGGCGCGGCCCCGGCGTCGACA
>JANQRO010000276.1 GCA_028284525.1 Myxococcota bacterium
ACACGCCCCCCCCTCCGTCCCCGGCACCCGAAGACGGTCCGCCGGTCGCGTCCCGGTCGGGCGCGGCGACGACCTCGACGCGTCGCGCGGCACCGCGCCCCAGACGGGACCAGCCGCTTCGCAGCTCGCGGGTCGACAGGATCAACGCATCGGGGCCGAGCTCGTCCTTGATGGCGCGGAGCGCTTCGTCGACGCTCGCGGCGCGGAATCGCTTAATCTGCATCGCCCCACCTCACGACGTCGATGGCCTGGAGCTTGATCTCGCGGGGGAGCTCGTTGTGAGAGAGCACGGCGACGCGGGGCTCGATGCGCTCGAGGATACGGCGCAGTGGTGCGCGCAGACCGGGCACCGTGAGCAGGACCGGACCCCGCGCATCCGGGGTCTGACCCGCCGTCCGAAACGCGCGCTCGAATCCCCGCACCAGGGCGTCGAGACGGCCGGCATCGAGGGCGAGTCCCTCGGTCCCGGCGAGCGCGGCGCGAAGGCTCTCCTCGACCCCCGGCTCGAGGGTCAGCACGTGGAGCACGCCCTCGGCGTCGAGGTGGGGTCGGGTGATCGTGCGCGCCATCCGCTCGCGCACACGTTCGACCAGGGTCTCGGGCTCGCTCACCTTTGAGCTCACCTCGGCGAGGGTCTCGAGAATCGTCGACAGGTCTCGGATCGAGACGCCCTCGGAGAGCAACGCGCGCAGCGTCGTGTGCAGGGTCGCCACGGCGACGGTGCCGGGAACGATGTCCTCGACGACCTTGGGCTGGTGCTCGGCGAGCTGGTCGAGGAGGTCGCGCACCTGTTGACGCGACAGGAGTTCCGGGGCGTGCTGCCGCACGACCTCGGCGAGGTGGGTCGCGACGGCCGAGCTCGCGTCCACCACGGCGTAGCCCGCCGCTTCGGCGCGCTCTTTGTCGCGGGCCTGGATCCAGAGCGCCGGCAACCCGAAGGCCGCGTCCTGCACCGCCATCCCCGGGATCTCGGTGGTGGGCTCGCTGGGGCGCAGCGCCAGCCAGCGCCCGGGGTAGGCGACGCCGGTCGCAACCGGGTTGCCACGCACCAGGATCGAGTAGGCGTTCGAATCGAGCTCGAGGTTGTCGCGGATGTGCACCGAAGGGACGACGAAGCCCAGCTCGGCGGCGAGCTGGCTGCGCAGCGCGCGGATCCGCGCCACCAGATCTCCACCGCGTTCGGTGTCGACCAACGGGATCGCGCCGTAGCCGATCTCCACCTCGAGATCGTCGAGGGCCAGCGAGCGTCGCACCGCGACCTCGTCGTCCACCGGAGCCTCCGCCGGGGCCGCGGGTTCGGGCTCTGCCGCCGCGGGCCGACGCGCCGTGAAGCGCGCCGCGACCCCCGCCCCCCCGGCCAGCGCCGCGAAGGGCACGAAGGGCAGCCCGGGCACGAGGGCGAGGGTGCCGAGCATGCCCGCCGCCACGGCGAGGGGCTTGGGCTGGAGGAGCATCTGCTCGCGGAGCTCGGCGGCGAGCGGGGCGCCACCCGCCGCACGGCTCACGATCACGCCCGCCGCCGTGGAGATCACGAGGGCCGGGATCTGGCTGACCAGACCGTCCCCCACCGTGAGGACCGTGTAGGTCTCGACGGCCTGGCCGACGGCGAGTCCGTTCTGGAACACCCCGATCGAGAGCCCGCCCACGATGTTCACCGCCATGATGATCAGCCCGGCGATGGCGTCCCCACGGACGAACTTGCTGGCGCCGTCCATCGCACCGTAGAAGTCGGCCTCGCGCTGGATCTCCACCCGCCGGGTACGCGCCTCGGCGTCGCCGATCACGCCCTGGTTCAGGTCGGCGTCGATCGCCATCTGCTTGCCCGGGAGGGCGTCGAGGGTGAAGCGCGCCGCGACCTCGGCGATGCGTCCGGAGCCCTTGGCGATCACGACGAAGTTGATCACCACGAAGATCGCGAAGAGGACCAGCCCCACCACGTAGTTGCCGCCGACGGTGAAGTCGCCGAAGGCCTGGATCACGTTGCCCGCCGAGCCCGAGCCCTCGGCCCCCCGCAACAGGATGAGCCGGGTGCTCGCGACGTTGAGCCCGAGACGCAGCAGGGTTGCGATCAGGAGCAGCGAGGGGAAGACCGAGAAATCCAGGGGACGCTCGGCGTAGATCGCGAGCATCAGGGTGACGAGGCTCACGGTCAGCGAGAAGGACAGCAGCAGGTCGAGGGCCGTGGCCGGCAGCGGCACGACCATCAGCGCCAGGATCAGAAAGAAAGAGAGCGCCAGCGCGAGCTCGGAGCGGTCGCCCTTCACGATGCCGCCCCCCAGGCGCCGGCGCGGCGCCGGTCGAGACGGAAGACGTAGGCCATCGCCTCGGCCACGGCCTGGTAGAGGGCCTCGGGGATCTCCTGGCCCAGACGGGCGCTGCGGTAGAGCGAACGCGCCAGCGGCGGATTCTCGACGACCGGGACGTCGTGCTGGCGGGCGGCGTCGAGGATCCGACGCGCCACCCGATCGCGGCCCTTGGCCACCACGCGCGGCGCGCCCATCGCCCCGCGCTGGTAGCGCAACGCCACCGCGAAATGGGTCGGGTTGCGCACCACCAGGTCGGCGCTGGCGACGTCGCGGATCATCCGCGAGCGCGACATCTCGCGCTGCAGGGTGCGCATCCGTCCGCGCTGCTCGGGCTGTCCGTCGCGATCGCGGATCTCTTCGCGCACCTGCTGGCGCGTCATCTTGAGCTTCTTGTCGTAGCGGAAGCGCACCCACATCAGGTCGAAGACGGCGAGCACCGCCAAGACGGAGAGGGTCCAGGCCGCGCCCCGCGCCAGCAGCCTGCCCGCGGAGTCGAGGGCCGTCCCCACCGAGGTCGCCGAGAGCACGAGAAGACCCGGGAGCGCCGCGCGCAGGATCACGTAGAGGGTGCCCGCCACGACGGCGAACTTGAGCAACGCCTTGGCCAGGTCGAAGAGCTTGTCCACCGACACCAGTCGCTTCATGCCGGCGATCGGGTCGATGCGCTCCCACTTGGGCTGGAGCGCCTCGAAGGAGAAGAGCGGCCCCACCTGGACGAGGGGGGCCAGGAGCCCCGCCGCCGCGATCAACGCGGCGACGGGCATCATGAGCGCGATACACGCCCGGCCCTGTCGCATCAGCAGCGCGTGGTAGTCGCTCACCGCGTCCGGGCGAAAGCCGCCCCCCCAGAGCTGCTGGATCTCGCCGCCGAGGGCACCGAGGGCATTGCCGTGAAGCGCCCAGGCCGCGGCGCCGAAGGCCGCGCCCAGCACGATCACGCTCGAGACGTCGCGGCTCTGGGCGACGTCTCCCTTCTTTCGCGCGTCCTCGCGACGTTTGGGCGTCGCGGGCTCGGTGCGTTCGGCAGCGGGCTGCTCGGCCATCTACGCCCCCCCGGCGGCCAACACCGCCACGCGGTCGACGCTGACGACGACCGCGTCGGCGAACGCATCGAGAAACCGCCCGGCGCCGAGCCCGATCAGTGCGAGGGTGATGAGAATGTTGGCGGGAAGCTGCAACATCATCAGATTGAGCTGGGGCACGAAGCGGCCGAGGATGCCGACGCCCAGGTTGACGACCCACATCAGCACCGTGACCGGTGCGGCGATGCGCACCGCCAGCTCGAAGAGCAGCCCCGCGCCCGCGACGATGCCGCCGGCCAGAGCCTCCACCGAGAGCGCCGCACCCACGGGTACCGCCGCGAAGGATCCCGCCAGCGCGCGTAGCAACAGGTGGGGGCCGTCCATCGCGAGAAACACCAGAAGGCCAAACGTCTGAAAGAGCGAGGCCAGGGCCACCGAGTTCGCCCCGCTCGTGGGGTCGAGCACCGAGGCCGCTCCGAGCCCGCCCTGCACCGAGATGAGCTCGCCCAGCAGGGCGATCCCCGCGAACGCGATCCGCGTGCCAAAGCCCAGGGCGAAGCCCAGCCAGAGCTCGGTCCACGCGGCCTGGGCGGTGGCCAGCGCCGACGCGTCGGGCGGGAGCGCGGCGGCCGGAGCGAGCGGCCACATCGCGGCTGCGACCACCAGGGCGAAGGCCGCGCGGGATCGCCGCGAGAAGGCGCTGTGGTTCCACAGCGGCGCCGCCGCCAGCATCGCGCCCACCCGCAACGTCATCAGCCCGAAGACCGCGGCGTCTGCGGACCACATCGGGCTCACCGACCCGGCCCCGCGAAGTTCTGCACGACCACCTGGGTCCCGAACTCGATGAGCTGCGACATGATCCACGGGAAGAGTGCCGCGAAGAGCACGAGCACCGTGAGGATCTTGGGCACGAAGGTGAGGCTCTGCTCGTTGATCTGCGTCGCCGCTTGAAAGACCGAGATCGCGAGGCCGACGCCCATCGCCGCCACGAGGATCGGGCCGACGACCAACAGGGTCACCCGGATCGTGTGTTGCAGCAGTGCGGTCACGGCCTCGAGATCCACGACGTCTCCCCTCCCCCGCCGCGACGCCCTAGCGGAGACCGTCGATGAGTGAGCCGGCCACCAGGTTCCATCCGTCGAGCAACACGAAGAGCATCAGCTTGAAGGGGAGCGAGATCACGATGGGGGGCAGCACGATCATCTGCATGGAGATCAGCATCGAGGCGATCACCAGATCGACGATCAGAAAGGGCAGGAAGATCGTGAAGCCGATCTCGAACGCAGTGCGGATCTCGCTCAGCAGAAAGGAAGGCAACAACGTGGAGAGCGCGACGTCTTCGCGGGTCTCGGGCGGACTCTCCGTGAACGAGACGAAGAGCGCGAGGTCGCGCTCGCGGGTGTGACGCAACAAGAAACCGCGCACGGTCGCGGTCGCCCGCTCGAGGGCCGCCGGGCCGTCGATCTCCTCGGCGACGTAGGGATCGAGGGCCTCCCGCTCGAGCTGGGCGCCCACCGGCGCCATCGCAAAGACGGTGATCGCGAGGGCGAGACCGATGATCACCTGGTTGGGTGGCAGCTGTGCGACCCCGAGGGCCTGGCGCAACAGGGCGAGCACGATCACCACCCGGGTGAAGCAGGTCGCCATCAACAACACCGACGGAGCGATCGAGAAGAGGGTCAGCAGCAGGACCAGCTCGAGGGTCGTCGAGATGCGGTCGGGCTGGGTGGCGTCGCCCAGCAGATCGGGGAGCGAGGCGCCGAGGGTCTGCGCTGCCGCCTCCGGGGCGAAGCCGATCAGCGCGGCCGCGACCCCGGAGCCGAGCACGCTGCGCCACCAGGCGGCGCCAGGGAGGGTCTGTGATCGGCGCCGCGACGGGCGGCGGCGTGTCGCGCCGGGTGCTCCGTCCTCGACGGGGTCCGCGTGCCCGGGATCCGCGGCGCCGCCCACCTGCGAGCGCTGCTCGAACGGCGTGTCGGCGCCCGGCGTCTCGCTCGGCTGCGCTCCGTCCCCAGCGAGGCCCGCCGCGGGCGCGGCGTGGGCCTCGGCGCGGGGGGCCACCGGAGCGGGCGCGGAGCGCCGGCGGAGCAGGCGCACTTCGCTCTCCGTGGTGGCGACGAGGAGCTGCTCCCCGCCGAGCTCGACGAGGTGCAGACGTTGTTTGGGGCCGAGGGAACAGCTCTCGATGTGACGGAGCTGTCGCGCCATCGTGCCTCCGCCACGTTGCTCGACCAGCCAGCGCAACCCGGCGCGCAGGAGATAGAGCGCGACGCCAACCAGAGCCAGCGTCTGTAGCGTGTGGGTTGTGCTCGGACCCTCCATGGCACCCCGCCCCGCGCTCACGACCCCGTGGTGTCGTCGGAGACCAGGTCGATGACGCGGATCGCGAGCCGCTCGTCTTCGACGGTGACCTCCGCCCGACCGATCTTCTTGCCGTTGACGAGCAGGTCGGCCGGATCGCCGACATCCCGGTCGAGCTCCACGACGGCCCCCGGCTCGAGCTCCATCACCTGGCCCACCGCCATCGTCGTGGCGCCGACCTCGACGGTGAGACGAAGCTGGACGTCGCGCACCACACCGAGCTCCGGGGGCGGCGGCTCCACGGCGGCCGGGGCCGGCGCCGACGCCGACGCGTCGGCGGGCGCTCCGACGCCCGCCTCCGCCACGTCTTGCTCCTGCTGTTCGGGCTCCGTCATCGACTACCTCGATTCCCCGATCCGTTCGGTCACCTGCACGGCGAGACGCCCGCCCACGGCGCCGCGCAACGCGCGGAACTTGGGGGCGTCCCCCACCTTGAGGAGCAGCGAGCCGTCGGACGCCGTGTGCAAGGGCAGCACGTCGCCGGCGCGCAGCGTGGCCAGGGCCTCGACGCTGATCTCGGTGCTGCCGAGCTCGGCGTGGAGCGACACGGGAGCGCCGAACACCGCACCCCGGTGGCCGGGACGCCCCGCCGTGGCGGCGCCCCCGGGCGCTGCCATCCGCGCCGAGACCCCGGCGGCCGGCAGCGTCAGCCGCACCTGACCGAAATCGCCGAACCCCCGCACCTCGAAGCGGCTCTGCACGAAGGGCGTCGCCCCCAAGGCGAGGAGGTCGCGGGCCTCGTGAAGCGCACCGCCCTCTCCGGGGGCGAAGCCCTGGGACCGCAGCGCCTCGCCCAGCGCCGCCACCGTGTCGCGCGCCAGCTGGTGCAGAAAGCTGCGCTCGATCGCCGTGTAGGGTCGCTCGGGTGCGACCCCGCGCGGCTCGGGTGCGCCGAAGGCCACCTGGAGCCAGGCGAAGACGAGCGACCGGCTCCACGAGAGCCACGCCGAGCCGCCGTTGCTCGACTCGAAGACCCAGAAGAGCTCGCCGGGTGCCGCCACCTCGACGACATCGCGGGGCTCCACGGCGGTCGTGTCCCGGAGGATCCAGTCGATGCGCCGCTGGTAGGCGGTCGAGAGCCGTTTGCCGTAGCCGTCGGCGAAGGTCTCGAGCACCCGGGCCAGGGCCGCGTGGCTCTCCCCGCCGCGAGCGCCCCCGGGCCCGCGACTGCGCTCGGCCTCCTCGCGACGCGCGG
>JANQRO010000313.1 GCA_028284525.1 Myxococcota bacterium
ACCCGACGGCGAGAGCGCCCGCTCCTGGGCGCCGCCCTCTCCCGCCGCGACGACGAGGGCGAGCGTCGCGACGGCGAGACCTGCCGCGCGGGGGCTCCACCGAACGCGGGGGGCGTCGCGTACGCGGGGAAGGGACCCTTGCCGCCCGTGGGTCACGAACGCTTCCCGCTCTCGACCTGGATGTTGCGACGCTCGACGTCGAGACAGTGACGCACGATCGCGTCGCGATCCGTCTCGGCGATCGCTTCGAACGCGATCGCCTGGGGCGGTTCCGTGTCGCCGCCGCTGCGGCGCTCGACGGAGCGCGCCAGGGCGACCACACAATGGGGCCGGGGGCCGGGAAGCTCGAAGTCCGCGCGCACCCAGGTCTCGGCCGGGTAGACCGGTGTCTCCCGCCACGCGAGCCCGCTGCCGGAGAGTTCGATGTCGCGCAGGTCGGCGGTGCCGAGGGGCCGTTCGACCTCGGGGTCGAGGTGGGCGCGAATGTCGTCGAGCTTGCGCTCGATGCGCTCGAGCCACTGCTCGAGACGCGGATCGAGGGTGGCCTCGCCCCGGGGCTTGCGCTCGCCGATGTCGAGCCGCAGCCGGTCGACCTCGGCGGGTTCCAGCGCGCGGGTGCGAATCGCGATCCGCGTGTGCACGCGGAAGTACTCGCGCCGGCGCGTCGCATCGGCGAATGCGGCCTCCCGGTCGGCGTGTTCAGCCATCGAGTCCTCCCCTCTCGAGCGCGGCCACAAGGTCGGCGCTCCAGCCCCGCAAGGCGTCGGCGAGCTCGTACTCGATCCAGTCGGCCGCCCCGACCCAATCGCCGCGGCTCTGGAGCGTCTCGAGCTCGACGAGGGCAGGCGACACCGAGGTCTCGAGTCGAGCGATGACCCCCGCCTCGGGCAGCACGGCCCCGACGCCGCGGAGTGCTTCGAAGAGCACGACGAGGGCGTCCATGGACTCGGCGAGGGCAGCTCCGGCGACCCGTTCCTCGCCGCTTCGGTACGCCGCGGCGGCCTCCGACAGCCGATCGGCGACCTTTGGGGCGTAGTCGGCGGCGCTCTCGAGGGCGGAGCGCGCCACGTCGTCGACGGCGCGGGTCTCGATCTCCACGCGGACCAGACCGGCGGTCGGGCGATCCGCGAGGCTCTCGAGCGAGACGACGTCGAGCTCGGCGCCATCGATCCACACCCTGGACGCGACGCGGCGTCCCGTGCAGCGCTCGACCAACAGCTGATCGATCAGGGGTCCGACCCGATCGAAGCCGCCGGGCGCGTCGACACGCTCTCCGTCTAGCTGCAACTCCACGTCCGTCCCCCCGCCTTCGCGCCGCGTGGTGCACGGCGGCGTCGTGCGCGGCGTACGTCGCAAGTTCGGTGCCACACCACGGCGCGTGCCCGGCGGCGGCGCGATCGGAGCGCTTCACCGTGAAGCCCCCGCGTTGCAGAGCGAAAGGCTCGGGGGAACTTGTTGCCGGGAACCCGCTTCCGGGCCGGCACAACGCTTGCTTCTACTCGTGTCGACAGGGAGAGGGAGACCATCGCATGAGTGCGCCGCAATCCGAGGACGCGGCTCCCGCGATCGAGATCGGAGCCCGGCCCGTCGGCCCGGGACATCCGACCTACGTGATCGCGGAAGTCGGGAGCAACCACGACGGAGACCTCGACACCGCCCGCGAGTACGTGCGCGCCGCCGCCAAGGCCGGCGCCGACGCGGTGAAGTTCCAGTCCTTCCGCGCCAGCACCCTCGCCGCGGAGAACAGCGCGGGCTACGGGATCCTCCGCTCCCTCGAGCTCCCCGAGGCCTGGCACCCCGCGCTCCAGGAGGAGGCCGTCACCGCGGGCGTCGACTTCCTCTCGACCCCCTTCGACGCGTCTCGGGTCGAGCTCCTCGCCTCCCTCGACTGCCCGGCGATCAAGATCGCGTCGGGCGACCTGACCCACACCCCGCTCCTGCGCAGCGCCGCGGAGACCGGGCTCCCCATCCTGCTGTCGACGGGGCTCGCCTATCTCGACGAGGTCCGCGAGGCGGTCGAGCTGTTGCGCCGTTGCGGAGATCCGCCGCTGCTCCTGCTCCACTGTGTCGCGGCCTACCCCCCGCCCTTCGACGCGCTGAACCTCCGCGCTCTCGGCACCCTGGCCGAGCACTTTGGCTGTCCCGTGGGTTTCTCCGATCACAGCCCGGGGAGCGCCTGCGCCGTGGCCGCCGTCGCCCTCGGCGCGACGGCGATCGAGAAGCACGTCACCTTCGACCGGGAGCGACCCGGCCCCGATCACGCCTACGCCCTCCCGGTCGAGGGCTTCGCCGACCTCGTCGCGCAGATCCGCAGCGTCGAAGCGGCCCTCGGCGACGGGGTGAAGCGCCCCGCAGAGTGCGAGAGCGAGGGACGGATCGCGGGGCGACGCGGTGTCTGCGCCGCGGTCTCGCTGGCGGAGGGGACCCTCCTCGAGGCGGGGATGCTCAAGATCGTGCGCCCGGCCCTGGGGCTCGCCCCGAGCGAGATCGACCAGCTGCTCGGCCGTCGCACCCGACGGGCGATCGCGGCGGACGAGCCGATCGCATGGCGCGACCTCTGCGACTGAAGGTCGGTCTCTGGATCGACGCGGGTCCGGCGACCGGCGCGGGCCACGCGCGTCGAGCCCTCGAGCTGGTCCGCGTCCTG
>JANQRO010000358.1 GCA_028284525.1 Myxococcota bacterium
GACCTCGACCGCGACGCGGGTATAGGCCCCGCGGTGGACCCCTTCGCTCCGGTCGAGACGCCGGGCCTCCCGGGTCGTGATGCGGTGGAGCACGCCCCAGACCTCGCCGCCGATCCTCGGATGCACGTTCGCGGCGCCCCGCTCTCCCGGGCCCACCGGCAGGTCGAAGGCCAGCACCCAATCGCCGAGCCGCCCGGCACAGCTCTCTAGCGGTCGCATCCCCCTCCGTCCGACGAAGGTGCGCGTCTCCATGTTGGAGCCGTACCCGAAGTACCAGAGCTCGGCCGCGGTGCTCTCTCCCGATCCCGTGGGGGTCTCGCCCTCGCTCCCAGTCATCGTGTCCGACCGCGATCTCGGCCGCTCAGGCTCCGCCCCCGGCCCATCCGTCCAGGTGGGGCGCGTCGAAGTTCACGTCGACCTCGAGGCTGCGGTACATCCAGCGGCCTTCGCGCTTCTCGTACGTCTCGGCGTAGCGGGCGAGGATCCAGCGCGCCACCGGCTGGCCGTCGTCGTCCACCGCGGTGGTCGGACACAGCAGACGCCAGCGCCCCGTGGCGCGATCGCCGTCGACCTCGATGATCGGGTTGATGCTGAGGTGCGCAGCGAGGACGATGACGTCCGAGATCTGCGAGAAGAACGCGTGGATCTTGGCGCGTCCCTCGTAGCGACCGAACTCCGGGCCGCCGTCCCACACTCCGTCCTCGACGAAGAGACCCGCGATGCCGTCGGGATTGTAACCGTCGTCGCAGGACTCGGCGTAGGTCGCCTTGAGCTGCTTGATGTCTTCGATCGCCGCGAGGCGCGCCACCTGGGCTTCGAGGCTTGTCTCGACCAATTCCGTCCTCCTCGGCTCGAGAGTGGGCGTGTGTCCGGGGTGGAGCGTAGCCGCCTGGGGTAGGGTCTCGGCGTCCCGCGACGAGGTCCCCCGGTGAACTTCGAGCTCCCCGACGAAGTGCAGCTACTCCAGGAGCTGGTCGAGAAGTTCGTCCAGAACGAGCTCATGCCCCTCGAGGCCCGCGTCCTCGAGCGCGAGGCCCACGGCGTGCGGCCCCTGCTCCGCCCCGAGGAGAGCGAGGTACTCCACGCGCGCTGCAAGGAGATCGGACTCTGGGGTCTCGACGTCCCCGAGGAGCTCGGGGGCGCCGCCCTGGGGCCGGTCGCCAAGATGGCGATCGGAGAGGAGCTGCGCCGCACGATCATCCCCTTTGTCTTCCCCCCCGATTCGCCGAACCTCCACATGCTCCTGGCGACGGCCAACGCCGACCAACGCGAGCGCTATCTCGAGCCCTACGCCCGCGGCGAGACGACCTCGGCGATCGCGATCTCCGAGCCCGGGGCCGGTTCGGATCCGGCGAGCATGACGACCCGGGCGGAGCGACGCGGCGGCGACTGGGTGCTGAACGGTCGCAAGATCTGGGTGAGCCGGATCGCCGACGCCGACTTCAGCATCGTGATGGCCCTCACCGACCCGGAGAAGAAGGCCCGCGGCGGGATCACCGCGTTTCTGGTCGACCGCGACACGCCCGGGATGAAGATCAGCGAGCCCTACCTGATGCTCGGCGGCCACAGCACCTACGAGGTCGTCTTCGAGGAGTGCCGCCTCCCGCCGAGCCAGGTACTGGGCGAGATCGGCGCGGGCTTTGCGCCGATGCAGCTCCGGCTCACGGTGCGTCGCCTCGAGATGGGGGCCACCTGTGTCGGCATCGCCCGACGCGCCCTCGACCTCATGATCGAGCAGGCGAACCAGCGCAGCACCTTCGGCACCCGGCTCGCCGACCGCCAGGCCGTCCAGTGGTGGATCGCCGACGCCGCCACCAAGATCCACGCGACGCGGCTGATGGTGCGCGACGCCGCCTGGAAGACCGAGCAGGGTCGCGACGTGCGCACCGAGGCCTCGATGATCAAGGTGTTCGCCACCGAGATGGCCACCGAGGTCGTCGATCACGCCATGCAGTCCTACGGCGCGATGGGCCTCACCAAGGAGATGCCGCTCCAGATGGCGGCCCAGCAGGTGCGCGCGGCGCGGATCTACGAGGGCCCCACCGAAGTCCACCGCTGGGTCATCGCCCGGCGTCTGCTCCGGGACGGACACTCCTCCTGAGCCGGTGGGCCCCGAGCGGGTCCGTCTCAAGGGTCCCGGACGCGGCGCAGATACTCGTAGGCGGCGACACCGACCGCGGTGCTCAGGTTGAGCGAGCGCACGCGGCGGTCGAGCACGGGGAGCGAGACCAGGCGCTCGGCGTGGCGCGCGCGGACCGCCGCGGCAAAGCCGCGGCTCTCCGGGCCGAAGACAAAGACCACCTCGTCCGGGAGCTTCACCTCGTAGAGCGAACGCGGCGCCTCCGCCGAGAAGAAGAAGGCCGGACCGAGCTCGGGGAGCGCGGCCTCGAAGGCCTCGAGATCCCGGTGGAGCACCGGCGCGACGTGCTCCCAGTAGTCGAGGCCCGCGCGTCGCAGGGCGCGCTCCTCGAGCGAGAAACCCAGCGGCCTCACCAGGTGCAGCCGCGCGCCCACCGCGAGGGCCGTGCGTCCGGCGTTGCCCGTGTTCCACGGGATCTCGGGTGCGACCAGGGCGAGGTGGAGCACGACGGGCTCAGCTCAGCTGGAAGCCCTCGTAGCCCTTGGACGCCACGTCCTCGCACTTCTCGACGTAGGCCGGGAAGCCCAGGTAGGGCATGAAGACCCGCGGCTTCCCCGGCACGTTGGCGCCGAGGTACCACGAGTTGCAGCCCAGCAGCAGGGTGCTCCCCGCCACCTCGTTCACGTGATCGACCCACCCGTCTTCGGCCTCGAGGGTCGCCTCGATCCGCCGCAGGTTGCGCTCCCGGAGATAGCCGATGCTCGTGGCGACGAAGTCCACGTGCTGCTCGATCGAGTTCATCATGTTGGTGAGCACCGAGGGGCTCCCGGGGCCGCTGATCATGAACAGATTCGGGAAGCCCGCGGTCGCCAGACCGAGGAAGGTGCGCGGGCCGGCCGCCCACTTGTCGCGCAGCCGCGCGCCCCCGCTCCCGCGGATGTCGATCCGGTCGACGGCACCGGTCATCGCGTCGAACCCCGTGGCCGACACGATCGCGTCGACCTCGTAGACCCGGTCGCCCACGCGGATCCCGTCCGGCGTGATCTCGTCGATCGGGTGGCCGCTGATGTCGATCAGGTGGACGTGCTCGCGGTTGTAGGTCTCGAAGTACCCGGTGTCGGCGCAGATCCGCTTGCAGCCGAGCACCGACCTGGGCGAGAGCAGCTCGGCGGTCGCCGGGTCGTCGACCACCTCGGCGATCTTCTCCCGGACGAAGGAGGCGACGATGTCGTTGGCGCGCTGGTCCATCAGCATGTCCGCCGTGGTGCCGTAGAAGTAGAGACCGCCGAGCTTCCAGCGGCGCTCGCACTCGGCCCGGAGCTCCTCGGCGCTCATCTCTGCCGCGGTCTTCTCGTTCATCTCGATGTCCCACGCGATCAGCTGCTCGCGCAGGAAGGCGCGGTACTCGGGGTAGCGGGCCTTGATCGCGCGCTGCTCCCCGGGGTCGAGGGGGCCGTTGTGCGCGGGAATCGAGTAGTTGGGGGTGCGCTGGAAGACGAAGAGCTCCTCGGCCTGCGCGGCGATCAGGGGGATCGACTGGATCGCCGACGACCCGGTGCCGATCACCCCGACCCGCTTGCCCGCGAAGTCGACGCCCTCGTGGGGCCAGCGCCCGGTGTGGTACCAGTCGCCCTGGAAGGCGTCGCGCCCGGGGAAGGGCGGATCGTTGGCGGCGGACAGACACCCGGTCGCCATCACACAGTGGTCGGCGACGAGGCGTTGTCCGGCCTCGGTGGTGAGACCCCAGCGCCCGCTCTCGTCGTCGAAGTGGGCGGCCGCCACCCGGGTGTCGAACTGGATGTGCGGACGCAGGCCGAAGCGGTCCACGACGTGGTTCGCGTACTCCATGATCTCGGCCTGCGGGGCGTAGCGCTCCTTCCACTCCCACTCCTGTTCGAGCTCCGGCGAGAACTGGTAGGAGTACTGGAGGGAGGGGACGTCGCAGCGAGCCCCCGGGTAGCGGTTCCAGTACCAGGTGCCGCCGACCCCGGAGGCGGCCTCGAGGACGCGCGCCCGGAGACCCATCTCCCGGAGCTTGTGGAGCATGTAGATCCCGGCGAACCCCGCGCCGACGACGATGGCGTCGAGGGGGTCTTCGGGGGCGATGGCGTCCTGGGACATCGGGTCTCCCTCCTGTGGATCGAGCGCCGCCAGTATCGCCCGTCTCGGATCGCGCGTCCCTCCCCGCGGACCGAACGCTCTCGGCTAGCCTTCGCGCCGGGTCGCGCCGGCTGCGGAGGAGGCGATGACGGATCGCGAGCGCAAAGCAGGGCTCCTGTCCCGTGTTCCGTTCTTTGCCGGCTTCGAACCCGCCGACCGCGAGCACTTGGCCGCCGGCAGCCGCCTGCAACACGCGGCCGAGGGTGACGCGGTGGTCGAACAGGGCGCCGTCGGCACCACGCTCTTCGTGATCGAGTCCGGGAGGGTGAAGATCGAGACCCACACCCCACCGGCGGACCCGGTCATCCTCGACGTCCTGGGACCCGGCGAGGTGTTCGGCGAACTCGCCCTCCTCACCCGCCGGCCGCGCTCCGCCCATGTCGTGGCGATCGAACCCAGTGTCTTCCTGTGTCTGGACCACCGCGACCTGCGCGCCGCGATCGAACGCAGCCCCGCGGTGGCCCTGGCGCTGCTCGACAACCTCGCCACGCGGATCGTGGGTCTCGGAGAGCTCGTGCGCTCCTTCGCGGTCTCGGGGCTCGGGCCCCGACTCGCGCGGCGGATCTGCGCACTCGCGGCGTCCCACGGGACCCGCGACGGCGACGGCGTGCGTCTCGACCTCCCCCTCACGCAACGCGAATGGGCCCTGCTGTCCGGCGCGAGTCGCGAGGCCGTCAACCGCCAGTTCCGGGTCTGGGCCGAACGCGACCTGGTCAAGATCGAGGGGGGCTCGCTCCTGATCCTGAACCTCGAGGCGCTCCACAAGCTCGCCGACGCTGCGGGCCTCTTCGGGGAGTAGCCCGGCCCTAGAGACCCGCGCGCAGACCGGTTGCGGCGCGGTAGTCGGGGGTATCGCGTCCCTCCTCGACCCGCCCGAGCACGCCGTCGAGGAGCTCGCGGGCCGCCGCGGTCTCGCCCCGCGCGACGAGCCAGCGCGCCTGGCGGTGGCTCGTCCGCAGCTCCCAACCGAGCGTCGCGCGATCGCGCGCGATCTCCAGGGCCCGCTCGAACGCCCCCTCGACCTCGCCGGTCGGGCCGCCCCGCTGGGCTGCGATCTCGCCGCGCAGGCGATGAAGCTCGGCCTCCCAGAAGCGCTCGTTGT
>JANQRO010000364.1 GCA_028284525.1 Myxococcota bacterium
TCGCGATGTCGGCGCCAAACGCTCCCGCGACACCCACGTGGCGCTCTTCGACCAGGCGATGCGGCAGGCGGTGGCGCGGCGCGCGCGGCTCCAGGAAGACCTGCGCCGCGCGCTCTCCAACGAGGAGATCCGTCTCGCCTACCAGCCGATCGTCGCCACCGACGGCGGTGCGGTGGCGGGCTTCGAAGCGCTGGCGCGCTGGCAGCATCCCCGGGAAGGGCGCATCCCGCCGATGGAGTTCATCCAGCTCGCCGAGGACATGGGCTTGGTCGTCGCCTTCGGGGAATGGGCGCTGGGCTGTGCCGCCGCCCAGCTCGCCGACTGGTCGCTGCGCTGGCAACAGACGCCCCGGCTCTACGTCACGGTCAATCTCTCCCGACGCCACCTCCGCGACCCCCATCTGTTGCCGAGAGTGCGCGATTGGATCCGCGCCAACCGGCTGGAACGCGACCAGCTCCGACTGGAGGTCACCGAGACGATCGTGATGGAAGACCTCGAGACGTGTCGGCGCACCCTCCAGGACCTCCACGACTACGGGATCCGCCTCTCCCTCGACGACTTCGGGACCGGCCACTCGTCCCTCGCCTGTCTGCACCAGCTTCCGGTGGACGTCGTGAAGCTCGACCGCGAGTTCGTCACCGAGCTCACCAAGGATCCCCGGCAGGAGGCGCTGGTGCGGGCGGTCACCGGGCTCGCCCACGAGCTCGCGATGGACGTGGTCGCCGAAGGCGTCGAAACCGAGGAGCAGCGCGCGCTACTGACCGACGCCGGTGTGGACTACCTGCAGGGCTACCTCCACGCCGCCGCCCTCGAGGCCGACGACGTGTTGCCCTGGCTCGAGGGCTCTCTGCGGGCCGCGGACGACGGAGCCGACCGCTAGCCCTACGTGGCCCCGGCACGGCGTTGTGCCGCTCAGCCGAAGTCCGGGGTCTCGAGCTTGGGCCACACGTGGGACATGAAGAGCTCGAGCTCTTCGATCACGTCTTCCTTGGGGACCTGCGCGTAGTGCCAGATCAGCGTGATGTACTCGGCCGGGACCTCGTCGTAGATCCGCTGCCACTGGTCGATCGAATCCTGCACGGTGCCGCCGATGAAGATTCCCGACTGCTTCATGTTCTCGAGGAAGTCGGTGTCGGGTTCCTGGGGGAACTGCGGGAAGAAAGGGCCGTAGAAGTTCTTGTAGATGTCCAGGTCCCACTCGGCGAGGCGGCGGTCGTACTCCACACGGCTCTCGCAGACGTGGGGCCAGCGCACGATGTTCTGGCGCTCCCCGAGCTGGAACTCGCGCCCGAACCGCTTCGACTCCTCCACGTAGATCCGCGCGTTCTCCACGACCCCTTCGAGAGTCATGAAGTAGACGGGGATGAAGCCGTGTTTCGCGCAGAACCGGATCGAGTCCACGCTCTTGCTCGCCGCGACCATGACCGGCGGGTAGGGCTCCTGGTAGGGCTTGGGGACGACGCTGACCTTGCGCACCGCACCGGCGGCGTCGATCTCGCCCTCGGTCCCCGCCGCCGCCGCGATCCGGTGGGCCGGGTAGTCGACCACACCGGTCTCGAGCGGGTACGGGGCCTCGTAGTACCGACCCTTGAGCTCGAGGCTGTCCTCGGTCCAGCACTGGAGCAGCATCTCCGTGCGCTCTTCGAAGACGTCGCGGTTCTTCTCGTCGTTGGCGCTGCCGTCGGAGACCGTCGCGGGGGTGTCGACAAACTGGCCCAGGATGTTGGCCCAGCGCGACTGGTAGCCCCGCGCGAGACCCACCCAGAACTTGCCTTTGGTGATGTGGTCGAGGATCGCGGTCTCTTCGGCGACGCGGATCGGGTCCTGGGTGGCCATCACGTAGCCGAGGGCGCCCACCCGCATGGTCTTTAGCTGGCCGGCCCACCACGCGTTGAGCACACCGGGGTTCGGACCCACCTCGTAGCCTTCCGAGTGGAGATGGTGCTCGATGGTGCTGAAGCCCCAGACCCCCAACCCGTCCGCGGCCTTGCCGATCTCCATCCAGTCGTGGAGGACCTCGTGGTAGAGCGCGGCATCGCGACCGATCGGACGCGCCGCCTTGCGTCCCTCCTCGCCCTCGGCGGGAAGCATGGGGTAGAGCTGGATGATCACCTTCGGCCTGGGCATCGGTCGCGTCCTCCGTGGCCGGCGAGCTTATCGCAGGCGCCGGACGGCGGGACACATCGGCCCCGTCCAGGGACGCAACGGCAAGCCGCTCGTGCAGAGGCACCGACGCGACCACCTTGACTGGTGCCCCCGCAAGCGACCGCGAAGCGGTCGCGCGCAGCGAGCCGTAGGCGAGCGAAGTCGATACAGCCGACTACCGCTTGCGCAGGTTGGCCGGGAGGATCTTCTTGCGGAGCCGGAGCGCGGTGGGGGTGACCTCGAGGAGCTCGTCCTCCTCGATCCACTCGAGGGCCGACTCGATGCTGAGGAGCCGGGGCGGGGTGAGGATCTCGGCCTCGTCGCGGCCCGCGGCGCGCACGTTGGTGAGCTTCTTGGCGCGGCAGACGTTTACGTTGAGGTCGCCCGCGCGCCGGTTCTCGCCGACGATCTGGCCCTCGTAGACCGGGACACCCGGGCCCACGAAGAGGTTGGTGCGCTCCTGGATCTTGAAGATCGCGTGGCTCGTGGTCTCGCCGGGCTCGGTCGCGATCACCGCGCCGACCCCGCGTCGCGGCAGCTCGCCGCTCATCGGCTCGTAACCCTGCACCGTGCGGTGCAGGATGCCCTCGCCTCGGGTGTCGCCCAGGAACTCCGAGCGGTAGCCGAAGAGCCCGCGACTCGGGACGACGAACTCGAGACGGCTGTGCCCCTCGCGTTGTTCCATCGATTCGATGCGTCCGCGGCGGCTCGAGAGCTTCTCCATCACCGTGCCGGCGTAGATCTCGGGCACCTCGGCGACGACGTGTTCGACGGGCTCGCAACGCTTGCCGTCGATCTCGCGGGCGATGATCTCCGGTCGCGACACGCTGAGCTCGTACTCCTCGCGGCGGAGGGTCTCGATCAACACCGAGATCACCATCTCCCCGCGTCCGGCGACTTCGAAGGTGTCGGGTTGCTCCGTGTCCTCGATCTGGATCGAGACGTTGCCCAGCGCTTCGCGGCGCAGCCGGTCGCCGATCTGTCGGCTGGTCAGGTAGCGACCGTCGCGGCCGGCGAAGGGCGACGTGTTTACCGAGAAGCGCACCCGCACGGTCGGGGGGTCGACCTCGACCCGCGGCAGCGGGTCGGGGTGTTGGGGGTCGCAGACGGTGTCGCCGATGTCGATGTTCTCGATCCCGGCCAGGACGACGAGGTCGCCGGCGGCCGCCGCGTCGATCTCGCGGCGTTCGAGGCCGTGGCTGCCGAGGAGCTTCGTCACGCGGAAGGTGTCTCGAACATCGCCCTCGCCGAGCCGCAGCACGGTCGAGCCGCGCTCGAGACGGCCCCGAGCGACCCGACCGATCACGAGGCGGCCCAGGAACTCGTCGTAGCCGAGGGTCATCGCCTGGAACTGGAGCGGGCCCTCGAGGTCGACCTCCGGTGGAGGTGCGACCTCGATCAGGGTCTCGAGGAGCGGCCGGAGGTCCTCGCCCGGCTGCTCGACCTCCCGGGAGGCGACGCCCTGTTTGGCCGAGGCGTAGAGCACCGGGAAGTCGAGCTGGGTGTCGTCGGCGCCGAGCTCGACGAGGAGGTCGAAGACCTCGTCCACCACGGCGTCGGCGCGCTGCTCCGGGCGATCGATCTTGTTCACGACCACGATGGGGCGGAGCCCGTGACCGAGGGCCTTGCGCAGCACGAAGCGCGTCTGGGGCATCACGCCTTCGACGGCGTCCACCAGGAGCAACACCGCGTCGACCATGCCGAGCACCCGTTCGACCTCGCCGCCGAAGTCGGCGTGGCCGGGGGTGTCGACCAGGTGGATGCGCACCCCCTCGAAGTCGATCGAGGTGTTCTTGGAGAGGATCGTGATGCCGCGCTCGCGCTCGAGGTCCTCCCGGTCCATCACCCGGGTGTCGCTCGCCTGGCGCGCGCTCAGCGCGCCGGTCTGGCGCAGCAGCCCGTCGACCAGGGTCGTCTTCCCGTGGTCGACGTGGGCGATGATCGCCAGATTGCGGACGTCTTTGCGCGGAGCCCTCATGGCGGGCGCAAGCTAGCGCGCGGAGCCCGTGGCGCCCGCAGGGACGGTGGGCGGGTGGCCGCTCGGTGGACTTCGCGTGGGCTTCGCCCACGCTGCGCGCGAACGCCTGGACCGGACGCCGAGCGTCCGGTCTAGGCGTTCGCTTGCCCCAACTCCTCGGCGAAGACGCTCCGGACCTGCTCGGTGAGCTCTTTGGCCGAGAGCGAGCGGAAGGCGTCGAAGGGGAGGGGGTCGAGGACGTCGACACGGATCTGGTGGCGTCCGCGGAGGAGGAAGCCGCGTTTGGGGAGGGCGTTGCCGCTCCCGCGGATGACGATGGGGAGGAGCGGGGTCTCCGACTGGAGTGCCAGCTCGAAGGCCCCGGTCTTGAAGGAGCGCAGCTTGCCGCTCTGGGAGCGCGTGCCTTCCGGGAACATCATCACCGAGCTGCCTTCGACGAGGGTGCGCCGCGCCGCGCGCATCATCTGTACGACGCTGGCGCGCTGACCGCGGACCAGGGGGATGTAGCGGTTGAGACGCATGTTCCAGCCGATGAAGGGGAGCCGGAAGTTCTCGACCTTCGAGACCCACTTGAAGTGGGTGAAGAGCCGGAACAGCACGAGGATGTCGAGGGTGGAGAGGTGGTTCGCCACCATGACGTAGGCCTGCTCCGGGGCGATGTGCTCGCGGCCCCGGATCTCCACCCGCCACGCCGGGTTGAGCCAGGTGTAGAGCGAGGCCCAGAAGCAGGTGAAGCGGTGGAGCAGCACCCGGCGCCGGTCGAAGGGCGCCGTCACCGCCCAGAGGAGCAGCGCCACCGGGAAGAGCAACGCCGAGCTCGCGGCCATGAATATCCAGAACAACAGGGAGAGCGCTCCGCGGATCATTGCTCGCGGAGCATATCGAACCCGACGAAGCGCACGTCGTCGCGCTCGGCGAAGCGCCGCGCCATCACGCGCAGGGCCTCGGGGTTGTCGTCCACGAGCAGAAAGCGCCGGTCGGTCTCCAGACACGCGGCGCCGGTGGTCCCGCTCCCGGCGAAGAAGTCGAGCACCAGATCCCCCGGCCGCGAGGAGGCCAGCACGACCCGGCGCAGCAGCTGCAGCGGCTTCTGGGTGGGGTAGCCGGTGCGTTCGCGACCCGAGGTCGGGACGATGGTGCTCCACCAGCTGTCGGTCGGGAGCTTGCCCCGCGCCGCCTTCTCGGGCCCCACCAGCCCCGGCGCCAGGTACGGGATCCGGTCGACCCCGGAGGCGTCGAAGCGGTAGCGCTTGGGGTGCTTCACGTAGAGCAGGATGTTGTCGTGCTTGGGCGCCCAGCGGCGGGAGCTGCGGCCGCCGAAGTCGTAGCTCCAGATGATCTCGTTCAGAAAGCAGGACCGCCCGAAGATCCCGTCGAGGAGCACCTTGCAGTAGTGCACCTCGCGGTAGTCGATGTGGAAGTAGAGGCTGCCGTGCGCGGCGAGGACCCGGTGCGCCTCGCGCAGACGCGGCTCGAGGAAGGCGAGGAAGTCGTCGTGGAGATCCTCGAAGAAGAGAGTGCCGAGGGGAGTGCTCCGGTAGCGGTGTCCGCCGAAGCCCCGGCGCTCCCCGTCCTCGGAACGCACCGTCTTGAGCCGCGTGCGGGTCTGTCGCTTGCCGGTGTTGAAGGGGGGGTCGATGTAGATCAGGTCGACGCTCTCGTCGTCCAGAGCGCGGAGTACCTCCAGGTTGTCCGCCAGATGGATCGCGTGGGCGGGCGCGCTCACGGTGCGAGCCGCCTCCGGGCGAGACGCCCGTTCACGGGGCGTTCCACCCGAGCGCTTCGACGATCGCGTGGTAGACGAAGTGTTGTTCCTGGACGCCGTGGAAGAGCGCGCCGCCCGGGCCGCCGGCGTAGATCGGGACGTCCTCTCCCGAGTGGGTCTCCACGGCGAGGCGGATCGCGGTGGGCTGGCGGAAATCGAGGTGCTCGGGAGGCAGGTCGGGGCTCGCGGTCCCCCCGGTCTCGAGGTCGGCGCGCACGGCGAGACGCTCCTGCGGTGCGGCAGCCGTGGCGCCGGCTCCGGGGCCGTTCGTGTAGCCGAGGATGGGGTAGGGGTTGCCGCCGAGATCGAGGGCGGGCTCTCCCGCCGGTACGCCGCCTCGGTTGGGCATCACGTAGCCGAGGATGTCGGCGCCGCGGGTCGGATAGCCCGCGATCGCGAACACGTGACCGTGGTCGGCGGTGACGATCACCAGGGTGTCGGCCCGGGGCACGCGCTCGAGGGCGGTGCGCACGGCGTTCGAGAACTCGATCGTGTCGCGGAGCGCCCGCTGGGCGTTGGTGAGATGATGGGCGTGGTCGATGCGTCCGCCCTCGACGATGAGCACGAAACCCGCCTCGTGGCGTGTGAGCCGATCGAGCGCCACCGCGGTCATCTCGCTGAGCGACGGCTCCGCGGTGGCGTGGCGGTCGGCCTCGAAGGCCAGGTGGGAGTCGGCGAAGAGTCCGAGGAGCGGGCCCGCATCCCCCGCAGCGGCGAGCAGCGCATCGCGGGTGTCGACGAAGCTTCCGCCGCGGGCAGCGCGCCACTCGGCGACGAGGTCGCGCCCGTCTTCGCGCTCGCCCCCGGCCTCGGGGCCGCGAAACATCTTCGCGCCGCCGCCCAGCACGACGTCGACCCCGTCGCCCGCGTCGAAGCCCGCGAGCTGCGCGGCCAGATCGGGGAAGCCCTCCGCCCCGACCGGCACCCGGGCGTCGCTCTCCCAGCCCCGCTCCGGCGAATGCGCAAAACACGCCACCGGGGTCGCGTGGGTGACCCGGGTCGTCGTGACGACACCGGTGGCGAGTCCGCGCGCCTCCGCCTGCTCGCACAGGGTGGGCACCGCAGCGCGCGTCGCGCTCTCCGCGTCACCCACCGCGACAGCGTCGCTCAAGCTGATGACCCGGGTCTTGGTCTTCACTCCGGTCACCATGGCGCTCATGGTGCCCGCCGAATCGGGGACCTGCTGGTTGGTGTTGTAGGTCTTGGCGAGCGCCACGTAGGGCAGCGCTTCGAAGGCCAGCGAGTGCTCTTCGCCACTTCGCCCCTGGAGCTGACCCTCGAGGATGCGGGCCGCGGTGACGGTCGAGAGTCCCATCCCGTCGCCGATGAAGAGGACGACGTTCTTGGCGCGCCCCGCGTCGGGATGCAGCGCCCGGGCCCTCGCGACGGCGGCGCGGCCCGAGGCGAACCACGGATCGCCGTCGACGGCGTGCGCGCGCGGCGCCGACGATGCGACGAGCGCGATCGCGGCGACCGCCAAGGCCCACCGAGCGGGTCGGACGACGTCCACGTGAGATCTCTACACAACCCGGGACCCGGGGTCGAGGTGGGGTCTAGGGGGGCCGCCCGGGTCGGGTGCGAGGGGGACGTGTGCGAGCACGTCGGGATGCTCGCCAGGTGACGAGTGGCGGGGGGTGGCCCGGGCGCGGGGCCACCGCGGGGTCTAGTGGCGCGGCCGTCGCTCGCGTTCGCGCGCTTCGTTCACGCGCAACGGTCGACCACCGAAGTCCTTCCCGTCGGCTTCGGCGATCGCTTTGTCGGCCGCCGAATCATCGAGCTCGACGAATCCGAAGCCGCGCGACCGACCGGTCTCGCGGTCGGTGATGATCGCGACGGACTGGACTTCGCCGAAGGTGGAGAAATAGTCCTGGAGCTCGGCTTCCGTCGCGCGCCAGGGAAGGTTGCCCACATAGATCTTCTTCAAACCAACAACCCCGCGCCCAATCGCCCTGCAAAGCAAAACTGTTCGGGGGACAAAGCGGGCGCTTCTGCATCGTCCCGCCATGACACCGCGTCGTGACGGGCTGGCTCCGTGGCCGTAAAAAGCCTAGCTGAGGCGTCTCCGCGCCTGCCACAGCACGGCGCGCGGATCACGCGATGCGATGGGCGTCGTCGCTACCCGCGGAGTTGCGAGAGGATCTCGTCGTCGTCGGGGAAGCGACCCTCGGCGTGTTTGGAGAACAGCGTTCTACCGTCGACGACGACGTCGAAGACACCGCTTCCCCCTTCGAGGAGCGTCGCGTCGACGCCGACGGCTTCTTTGATCGCGGCCGCCAGACTGGTGGCCCGGGGTAGGTAGTTTCAACGCACGCAGTATTCGATCGAGATCGTCATCGAGATCTCCCTTCGGGGCGGTCACGGGCGCGAGCGGGCGCGACCGCTCGCAGTGTAGAGCACGACGCGGGCGATCAGGACGCGGGCGATCAGGTCTGGGTGGTGTCGTGAAACAGCGCGCGGTTCCAGTAGAAGCGGACCTGCAGAAACTGCAGCACGAGGACCAGATTGGTGAGGACGAGCCCCGCGACTGCGCCGTAGCTGTGCGGGCCACGGGCCGCCACGAGCCCCGCCGAGCACAGGATCAGCAGCACGAAGACCGCGAGCGGCCCGTAGAGCGAGACGAACCCGTAGAGGCGAGGGTTCGCGGCGGCCCCGTCGAAGTGCTCGCGGTTCTCGGGGAGGGTCGAGACGAGCTTGAAGATGTTGGCGTTGGTGAGGGTGCCGAACACGAACATCCCCGCGAGGGTGAGGAGCCAGTACACGAGCCACCCGGGATCGAGCAGGCTCGCCAGCACGAATTCGAAGATCCCGAGGATGAAGGGCACCACCATGTCGAGGATCCGCGGGGTCCAGACGAAGCGCACCACCAGCCCCAGGTAGACGATCCAGAGCACGACGATGCCCTGGAACGAGATCGCGACCTGGAGCCAGCCCACCACGGCGGCGATCCCGCCCTCCCAGAGAAAGGTGTGCTCTCGCACCGAGCTCCACAGCACTTCGAGGCAGAGAGCCTGGACGATGCTCAGGAGGGTCACGATCAGGGTCGGGGTCAGCGCCTTCGCCCGCGCCCGGGTCTCCTCCACCGCAGCCTCCCTGTCGGGCTCGCGCCCGCCGTCCGTCCCAATGCCCCACCCCAAGTGCACTCAACTGGACGGGGTGGGTGGGCCGATACCCAGGGTATGCGAAGCGCGATCCGTCTCCCCAGCCCGACCCGGAGCCGCCCGGGGATCCTGGGCTTGGCCGTCGCCCTCGCCCTCGCGAGCGGTGGCTGTTTCCTGGACGAGATCGACAAAGCGGCCAACTGGCAGGGGCGCGCAGCCGAGCAGACCGACACGCCGGCCCCGAGCTCCGCGCCCACGGCCGAGGCCGAGCGACCGAATTGGTGGGCTTCCGCCAAGTCCCTGGGCTCGGAGGAGTCCAAGAGCGACATCGTCCAATGCAAGGTGGGGAAAACAACCCAGTTCACGGGTCGGGAGGATTGCCTTGCCCGCGGGGGTCGCGTCGAGTAGCCCGCGCGCCCGCCGCCGAGACTGCTAGGGTCGGCCCCACCCCTGGATCCGCGAGGCCGCCCCTGGATCTCTCCTGGCTCCCTACCTTGAACGCGTGTCTCAACGCCACGGCCGCCGTGCTGCTCTGGGTGGGTCGGGGCCTCGTTCGGGACGGTCGGGAACGAGCCCACCGTGTGGTGATGGGAGCGGCCTTCGCGACGTCGACCCTGTTCCTGGCGTCCTACGTCACCCACAAAGTCGCCCGAGACTTCGAGAACACCCCATTCTGGGGCGAGGGAATCGCGCAGATCGCCTATCTCGCGATGCTCGCGACCCACGTCCTCCTGGCCATGGCCGTGCCGCCCCTCGCGATCACGCTGATCGTGCTGGGCGTGCGCGGGCGCCGCGGCGCCCACCGCCGGCTCGCCCGGTGGGCCTGGCCGATCTGGATGTACGTCTCCGTCACCGGGGTCCTGATCTACCTGCTGCTCTATCCGCTGCGCCCGGGCGTCTGATCGGCCGCGCCCGAGGAAAGCGTGGAAAACACCCGAAACGGCGACGAGATGGCTTGGCGAAGGGCAGGGGATGGGCTACCCGTCCGACCCGATTTGGCGGTGTCGCAGTTCGCAAGGCCGCCCTGCGGCGCGCCTCCGCGCCGCGCCGGGCGCCCGCACTCCCGCGCCCCCTCACCCACGATGGAGAGCACAGCCAAGTGACCCGAGTCTGGATCGGCGTGGCCCTCGGTGCGGTCCTCCTCACCTCCCTCCCCAGCACAGCCCAGGACGATGTGGCGGCCGCGGACGTCGAGCGCGGCCGCGTCCTCTACCACAACTGTGTGCAGTGCCACGGCGAGCAGGGGGAGGGCAACCCCCTCGCCCTCGCCCCGGGGATCGGCGGCTTCGGGGCGTGGTACGTGGAGGCGCAGCTCCGCAAGTTCCAGTCGGGGATTCGCGGAACCCACCCCGACGACCTCCAGGGGATGCGGATGCAGCCGATGTCGCGGGTGCTGCGCAACGACGACGACATCCGGGCCGTCGCCGCCTTCGTCGCGACGCTGCCGCGCGCCAACCCGCCGATCACCCTCGAGGGGGGAGACGTCGAGCGGGGCAAGGCCTTCTACGCCACCTGTGGCGCCTGCCACATGGCGGACGGGACCGGGATGCAGGCCGTCAACGGCCCCGGGCTGGTCCACACCAACGATTGGTACCTCTTCACCACGATGCAGAGGTTCAAGAGCGGTGCGCGGGGGGGCAACCCGCAGGACGTCAACGGCGCCCTCATGCGCTCGATGTCCAACACCCTGACCGACGACCAGGCCATCAAGGACGTCGTCGCGTACATCATGAGCCTGCGGAAGCCCTGAGGGCTTCCTCGAGACCGAAACGGGAGCGGCGGGATGGCCAAGGAATACTCGGCCGATGAGCTGGCGGCGCGGACCTTCTACATCAGCATGGCGGGGATCGGACTCTTCATCGCCGCCGTGTTCGTCTTTGTCCTCTGAGGTAACGGGATGATCGAGCGATACATACCCGCGGGTTCCACCTTCGCGGGGGACATCGACGGCGTCATCAACCTGATCTTCGTGTTGGTGGGCTTCTGGTTCCTGGTGAGCGAGGGGCTGTTCTTCTGGCTGCTGATCAAGTTCCGCAAGCGCGACGGTCAGCCCGCCCAGTACATCGACGGCACCAACAAGGACCACAAGCGGTGGGTGACCTATCCCCACCTCCTGGTGCTGGTCTGCGACGTCTTCATCGTCGTGGGCGCCGTGAAGGTCTGGTACGACGTGAAGCAGGACCTTCCCGAGGCCCAGGCGACGGTCCGGGTGACCGGTCAGCAGTGGTCGTGGATCTTCGAGCACCCCGGCGCCGACGGCGTCCTCGATACCGAGGACGACATCCGGACGGTGAACGAGCTCCGGCTCCAAAAGGACGTGCTCTACCACTACAAGCTCGAGGCCACCGACGTCCTCCACAGCTTCTCGGTGCCGATCTTCCGGCTGAAGCAGGACGCGATCCCGGGGCGGGTGATCACCGGCTGGTTCGAGCCCACGATCACCGGCACCTACGACCTCCAATGCGCCGAGATCTGCGGGATCGGGCACGGCGCGATGGGTGCGCGGGTCGTCATCGAAGATGCGGCGGGACACGCCGCCTGGATTGCTTCGCAGTCCGGCACCGCGGTCGCGGCGAACTAGGGGGCCGGCATGGCAGAGCAAGTCACCACTCCCGGCGAGGGGCACGACGCTCATCACCACCACGAGATGAGCTTCTGGGAAAAGTACGTCTTTCCCACCGACCACAAGATGATCGCGATGCAGTACATGTTCACGGGGATGGCGCTCGCCGTCGTCGGGGGCTTCATGGCGTACGTCTTCCGCACCCAGCTCGCGTTCCCCGGCGAGCCCGTTCCCGGCTGGGGCATCGTCTCCCCGGCGGACTACACCTCTCTCGTCACCAACCACGGCGCGATCATGATCTTCTGGGTCGCGATGCCGGTGCTGATCGCGGCCTTTGGCAACTACCTGATCCCCTTGATGGTGGGTGCCGACGATATGGTCTTCCCGAAGATCAACCGGCTCTCCTACCAGATCTTCTTCGTCAGCGTGCTCGTGCTGATCGCCTCGCTGTTGGCCCCCGGCGGTGGGTTTGGCGGCGCTTGGACGGCCTACCCGCCGCTCTCGGCCAAGGCGGAGTACAGCCTCACGCCGTGGGGCTCGTCGTTGTGGCTGCTGGCGGTGGCCCTCGAGTTCGTGGCGTTCCTGCTCGGCGGGATCAACTTCATCACGACCGCGATGAACGCCCGCGCCCCGGGGATGAAGCTCTACGACGTCCCGGTCGTGGTGTGGTTCATCGTGGTCGCGAGCATCCTCTTCATGGCCTCGGTGGGACCGCTGATCGCCGGGGCCGCGATGCTCTTCATGGACCAACAAGTCGGCACCGCCTTCTTCGATCCGAGCAAGGGCGGCGATCCGATCCTGTGGCAACACCTCTTCTGGTTCTTCGGACACCCCGAGGTCTACGTGGTCCTGCTCCCGGCCGTCGGGATCGCGGCCGACATCATTCCGGTGTTCTCGCGCAAGCCGCTCTTCGCGTATCGCACCATCATCTACACCGCGATCGCGACGGGTGTTCTCTCCTTTACGGTGTGGGCCCACCACCAGTTCGTGGCCGGCATCGATCCGCGAATGGCCAACATCTTCACGGTCACGACGCTGCTCATCTCGGTGCCGATCGCGGAGATGATGTTCGTCTTCATCGCGACGATGTGGGGGGGCTCGATCACCTTCACCACGCCGATGCTCTGGGCGCTGTCGTTCATCGCGACCTTCCTGATCGGCGGGGTGACCGGGATCTTCCTCGGCGCGAGCGGCGCGGACATCTACTTCCACGACACCTACTTCGTGCTCGCCCACTTCCACTACACCTTCTACCCGATCGCCATCATCGGCACCTTCGCGGGCTTCACCTACTGGTTCCCGAAGATGTTCGGGAAGATGCTGGACGAAACCCTCGGGAAGATTCACTTCTGGGGGACGATCATCCCCTTCAACTGCATCTTCCTCCCGCTCTTCGTGCTGGGGAACGCCGGGCAGCACCGCCGGATCTTCGACTTCACGCTCTATCCGGACCTCTCCGAGCCGTGGATGATCCAGCTGCGGATCTTCGCGACCGTGTCACTCTGGGTGATGCTCGGCTTCCAGGGGGTGTTCTTCTACAACGTGATCAAGAGCTGGATCAACGGGAAGCCCGCGGGCAAGAACCCGTGGAGGGCGACCACCCTCGAGTGGACCGCGGATTCGCCGCCGCCCCACGGCAACTGGCCCGACAAGATGCCCAACGTGTACCGGGGGCCCTACGAGTACAGCGTCCCCGGGCGTAGCGAAGACTACTGGCCCCAAGACCAGCCGAACTAGACGAGAACGGAACCCGAACGACCATGAGACCGATCGCGAACACACGCAGCGCCTCGGGCACTCCCACCGCGAAGCTCGCGGTGTGGTGGGTGATTGGCTCCGAGATCGTGATTTTCGGGGGTATCCTCACCTCGTACATCATGCATCGGCTGGCCCACGGGATCTGGGCGGACTACGCCTCCCACACGGTCACCTGGATGGGGGCGTTCAACACCTTCGTCCTGCTGACCTCGAGCCTCTCGGCGGTGATCGCGCACCACTGGGCGGAGAACGGCGACGGCAAGAAGGCCGCACAGTACCTGCTCTACACGATCGGCGGCGGTGCGGTCTTCCTGATCGTCAAGGCCTTCGAGTGGCACGGCGAGATCACCCACGGCTACACGATCACCAAGAACACCTTCTGGTCGTTCTACTACACCGCGGCGGGGCTCCACGCACTCCACGTCGTCGCGGGGATGATCCTGATGGGCTTTGTCGCCTGGGACGCGGCAAAGGGCCGCGACCTCCACCGGGTCGAGAACGTCGGGCTCTACTGGCACTTCGTCGACATCGTGTGGATCTTCCTCTTCCCCCTGCTCTACATCGCGAAGTAGGTACCGCCCATGTCTGCTGACGACCACGGCATCAAGCACTACGTGAAGGTCTGGGCGATCCTGCTGGCGCTCCTCGTCGTCAGCATCGTGGGCCCGATGTTCGAGATCCAGGTCGTGACGCTGGTGACGGCCTTCGGGATCGCGATCGTGAAGGCGGCGATGGTCGTGCGCAACTTCATGCACCTCCCCCTCGAGCGGAAGTTCATCACCTACATCGTGTCGACCTGTCTGGTCTTCATGTTGCTCTTCTACGCCGCGACCGCACCCGACGTGATGAAGGCCCACGGCACCAACTGGGAGAAGCCCGCGTGGTTGGCCGAAGAGGCCGCCTACGAGGCGGGCGAGATCGGCGAAGGGCACGGCGACGACCACGGCGAGGCCGACGCCCACTAACGAGTCCCTGGAGCGCCCAGCGAGGTTCCCCCATGCGCGTGCTCCGGCCCGTCCAGGACGCTCCCGACCCCAGCGCCCCGCGCCCCGTCGCGAACGGCGTCCTGGGCATGCTGCTCTTCGTGATCCCCGAGACGATGATCTTCGCGGGGCTGATCAGCGCGTTCTCGATCGTCCGCGCCCAGTTCCCGCTCTGGCCGCCCCCCGACCAACCCCGGCTGCCGATCGAGGACACCGCGGTGAACACCACGGCGCTCCTGATGAGCGGTGTGATGCTCTTTCTGGCGCGTTCCTCGCTGTGGAGCGACGCCCGCGCCACGCGGATGTACCTGGGCGCCGCGACGCTCCTCGGTGTCTTGTTCGTCGCCTTCCAGGGGGTCGAGTGGCTGGCGCTGATCCGCGAGGGGCTGACGCTCACCTCGAGCACCCTCGGGAGCTTCTTCTACCTCACCGTCGGGCTTCACGCGCTCCACGCCGTCGGGGCGATCGGGCTCCTGATCTACGCGTGGACCCGCTTGCAGCGCGGGTGGCTCTCGCCCACCCTGCTGGGGACCACCGAGGTCCTGTGGTACTTCGTCGTCGCCATGTGGCCGCTGCTCTACTGGAGGGTCTACCTGTGACTGCGCGCGTGCTCGTCGGCGTCGTCTTCGCCCTCGCCGTGCTGCTCCCCGCGGTCGCGACGGCCTGCCCGGTGTGCAACGCCTACGGGGAGGAGGAGAGCCGGGTCGCGTTCATCCTCACCACGGTCTTTCTCTCGGGGCTCCCGGTCGCGATGATCGCGGTGGGTGCTTGGCTGATCTGGCGACGCATCCGCGCGGCCGAGCAGGCGCCGCGCCCGGAGCGCACTCGGGCCACCCGGCCGGCCCGCGTCGGGCGATCGAGCACGCGCCCGACCCCCGCGGCCTAACGCCCCCACGCTCGCCCGGCGGCCTCTCCCTCGAGCGGGGTGATCCGGAGCACCAGTCGCGCCAGCACCACCGCGACGATGGCGAGACCGACCCCGAAGCCCACCCAGATCCCCGCGACGTCGAGCCCGCCGCGGAACGCGAGCCACACCCCGACGGGGAGGCCGAATACCCAGTAGGCGAAGAAGTTCGCCACCGCAGCGGGCCGGGTCCGTCCGAGCCCGCGCAGGATCCCACACGCCACCACCTGGGTGCCGTCGAAGAACTGGAAGGCGCCCGCGATCGGGAGCAGTACGAGACACAGGGCCACCACCTCGGGGTCGGCGGTGTACAGCGAGGTGAGCCAGGCGGGGAATCCGAGAAAGGCGGTGGCGGCGACGCACTGGGCGATCGCGCCACAGCCGAGCCCCACCCGGGCCGCCCGGTGGACCCCGTTCTGATCGCCGGCGCCGAAGAGGTTGCCGACCCGGGTGGAGGCGGCCATCGAGACGCCCATCGGGACCATGAACGAGAGCGAGGCCAGGTTCAGGGCCACGGCGTGGGCTCCGAGGGCCGCGACCCCGAGCCAGCCGACGACGAGGGCCGAGCCCGCGAAGGCCCCGATCTCGAGGAGCATCTGGAGCCACACCGGGACGCCGTAGCGGAGGATCTCGCGGATCCCGTCGAGACGCAGGGCCTCGCGGCTCCACGCCACCCACGCCCTCCGCTCGTGACGACCGGCCCCCACCCAGGCGACGAGCATCACCAGGAGCGCGATGCGCACCGCGTTGGTGGCGTGTCCCGCTCCGCGCAGCCCCATCGCCGGGAATCCCAGGTGCCCGAAGATCAGCGCCCAGTTGGCCACCACGTTGAACAGGTTCGCGATCGCCATGCACCACATGGCGGGGAGGACGAGGGTGCGCCCCTGGAGGTACTGACGCAGCGCGACGAAGACGAGGAAGGCCGGGATGCCGGTGAGCTGGACCTCGAGGTAGCGACCCGCCAGGGCCGCGAGGGCGGGGTCCTGCCCCGTGCCCTGCAGCACGGGCGCGGCGAAGGCGTAGAGCCCGACGATCGGCACCGCGAGCAGCAGCGCCAGCACGACCCCGCTCTGGAGCGCACGCCCGGCGCGGGGGCCGTCGCCGCGACCGTGCGCCTGGCTCACGATCGGGTCGAGGCCGAAGAGCAGCCCCATCGAGCAGTAGAGCAGCAGCGATGACCATACGTTCGCGATGGTCGCCGCGGCGAGGGCCTCGGTGCTCACCCGCGCGACCATCAGCGTGTCGACCACGCTCATCGCCATCGCGCCGACCTGTGTCGCGACGGCGGGCCCCGCCAGACGCCACAGCGCGTCGACCTCGCTCCGGATCTCCCGCCGCAGCGCCTCGTCCTCGCGCAACGCGCCCGTCTCTTCGCCGGGCCGCTTCCTGGGCCCCCGCGGTCGGGGGCCGTGCTCTAGCTCTCTTGGCGACCCGATCGGCTCCACACTCCCACCGGGCCGGATCGGGGCCCCGGAGTGGGGGCCACGCCCTAGGTCTCCTTGGCCACCCGGGCGGCGCCGCTTTCGACCATCTCGCGGATCTCGCCCTCGGTGTACCCCAGCCCCTGGAGCACCTCGACGGTGTGTTGCCCGAGCTCGGGGGCGGGACCGGGGGCGACCTTGTCTTCGCCTTCGACCTTGATGGGGGTGTCCACCGTGAGCATGCCGTCGCCACCGGCGATCTCACGGAAGACCCCGTTGCGGTGCATCTGCTCGTCGTCCGGGAGTTCGGCGGTCTGTTGCACGACGCCGAAGGTGATCCGGTGGGTCTCGAGGGCGGTCGTCCACGCGTCGAGGGGCTTCGAGGCAAACACGCCGTCGAGGAAGGCGACCAGCTCGCGGGCGTTGTCGCGCCGCGCGCCCGAGTCGCGGTAGCGCGCGTCCTGCTTGAGTTCGGGGTGGCCGATGGCGTCGCAGAACTGCTCCCACTCGAAGTCCTGCTTCACCATGACGAGGAAGATCTGCCGACCGTCCTGCGTGTCGTACACCGAGACCAGCGGGTTCATCGAGTCGGCGTGTTTGAAGGGCTTGAAGGACTTCGCCCCGCAGAGCGCCGCCTGCACGAGGATGCTGTTGGACCAGGCGCCGTTCGCCATCAGCGAAGTCGAGACCTTCGACCCCTCCCCGGTCCGCTCGCGCTTGTAGAGCGCCATCATGATCGCGCCGAACAGGGTGAGCGAGGTCGGGTGGTCGCCCATCCCCGGCGCCGACATCGAGACCTCCCCCTCGCCAGGGCGGATCAGGTCCATCATTCCCGAACGCGCCCACCACGCCGTCGCGTCGTAGCCGGGCTTTTCGGCCTCGTCCCCCACGTCGCCGTAGCCCGTCGCGTGGGCGTAGATCAGCCGCTCGTTCAGCGGCCGGAGATCCTCGTAGCGGATCTGCAGGGCCTCGAGCACCGAGGGGTGGTAGTTGGTGAGGAAGACGTCCTGCTCGGGGATCAGCTTGTAGAGCGCCTCGCGGCCCGCCTCGCTCTTGAGGTCCAGGGCAAGGGACTTTTTGTTGCGGCTGTCGAGGAGCCAGGGGTAGTTGTGCTCGCTCGACGGGAGCGGCTTGAGCGAGGAGAGGTAGCGGTAGGGGTCGCCGATGTCCGGCGGCTCGACGTGGATCACGTGGGCGCCGAAATCCGCCATCACCGTCCCGGCGGCGGGCCCCGCCACGAAGGTGGCCACCTCGACCATGCGAATTCCGTCCAGAATCGAAGCCATCGACGCGTTCCTCCCCGCTCCGCGCCCGGCACCCCGGACGCGGGTCAGTGCGGGAGCATAGAGGGTGGCTTCCCGCCGTGAAACGCCAGCTCGAGATGCCCCGGATCCTTCGCGACCACGAGGGCCGGGCCCGATGGAGCCGCGTCTTCCACTTTGCGCTGGCCCCACCCGAGACGGGCTGGCCCGAGCCGCCCGGGGAGGGGTCGCTGGTGCTGCGTCTCGACCCGGCTCCATC
>JANQRO010000369.1 GCA_028284525.1 Myxococcota bacterium
GCGATCTCCTGGCCAGTCCCCCCCGTGCGGCCGCCTCCGGCGGCGCCGAGACGTCCGATCAGATCGCCTTCGTCCCCAGCCTCGCACTCCGCCCAGAGCCCTCTATGACGCGCCGATAACGCGACGCATCAATCCTTCAACAGCTCGAAGTTGCGTCTCAAATGCGCTTGACAGCCGCGGGCCGAATCAGGTCTACTCCGCTCCCTGAGCCGCCGGCCCGACACCCGACGTGCGGTTGGCGCAGGAGACCCCCATGCCCATGTTCGACAGCAGCTGGATGACCGGCTGGCAGGAGGCCGTTAACAAGGACGGGCCGATGAAGGTGGTCGGCAAACACCTGAACGCCGACCTGGTCCTCGAGTTCGGCGACGCCGAGTACTTCGTCTCGTTCCGCAACGGTGCCCTCGACGCCGTCGAAGACGAAATCGGGCCCGAGACCTGCTATCAGTTCGCGCTTCGCGCCCCGCGGGAGAGCTGGGAGAAGTTCTGCGAGCCGGTTCCCCCGCCCATGTACAACGACATCTGGGCGATGGCGCACCCGCTCCACGGGCGGCTGCGCATCGAGGGGAACCAGAAGGTGCTGTGGCAGAACCTGCGCGCCCTCACCTGGGCCCTCGATCTGATGCGCAAGGTCCACTAGGCGAAGCGAGGCAACCCCGATGGCAAGAATCGAGCCCGTGACCGGCCGTTACGTCTACGTCCCCTACGAAGGCCGCGAGTACCGGGTCTTCTACGAAGAGGCGGGGGAGGGCATCCCGCTCGTGTGTCTCCACACGGCCGGCACCGATTCGCGGGAGTGGCGCCACCAGCTGAACGATCCCGACATCAACAAACACTTCCGTGTGATCGCCCTCGACCTGCCGCGTCACGGCAAGTCGATTCCGCCGGCAGATTGGTACCTCGAGGAAGAGGAGTACAAGCTCACCGCCAAGTTCTACTCCGAGTTCGTGATGGCGTTCTGCGACGCCCTCGAGCTCGACCACCCGGTGATCATGGGCAGCTCGATGGGCGGGAACATCTGTATGCACCTCGCCCTGAATTTCGAGGACAAGCTCCACTCGCTGATCGCCATCGAGGCCTGCGAGTACTCGCCGGGCTGGCACCTCGACTGGCTCCACAACCCCGAGATCCACGGCGGCGAAGCCTGCGCCACGTCGGTGTTCGGGCTTATGGCCCCGCAGAGCCCCGACGAGTATCGCTGGGAGACCTGGTGGTACTACTCGCAGGGCGGCCCCGGCGTCTTCAAGGGCGACCTCTACTTCTACAGTGTCGACCACGACTTCCGCGAGCTGTCGAAGCAGCTCTCGGGGAAGGTGCCGCTCTACTTCATGACCGGGGTCTACGACTTCGCCTGCACCCCGGAGATGACCGAGGAGAGCGCGAAGAAGGTCAAGGGCTCCGAGTGCATCATCATGCAGGAGATCGGTCACTTCCCGATGTGCGAGAACCCGGAAGTGTTCAAGAAATACCTGATGCCGGTGCTCGACAAGATCCGGGCGCAGGCCTGAACGGGGGGAGCCAGCCGTGGAAGTAGGTGTCTTCTATCTGCCCAGCACCGGTTCCAAGCAAGAGCTGCTCGAGGGCATGGCCGGTCAGCGCACCGACCTCTACCAGCGCATGCTGCGGGACATGACCGAGCAGCTGCAGTACTGCGACGAGCACGGCTACTACGGCTATGCGTCGACCGAGCACCACTTCCACATCGAAGGCGAGGAGACTTCGACCAACCCGGTCCTGCTCGACCTGTACTTCGGCATGCAGACAAAGAACATGCGGGTCGGACAGCTGGGGATCGTGTTGCCCTGTCACAACCCGATCCGCGTCGCCGAAGACATCGCGATGCTCGATCAGATGTTGCAGGGACGCACCTTTGCGGGCTTCGCCCGCGGCTACCAGCCGCGCTGGGTCAACACCCTGGGCCAGCACTACGGGACGCTCGGCGACAACATGAGCGACCCCGATCGCTACGAGGAGCTCAAGAAGGAGCTCTACTACGAGCACTTCGAGATCATGAAGAAGGCCTGGACCCAGTCGACCTTTGCCCACTCGGGCAAGCACTGGCAGATCCCGCCGGTCGACAACATCCACTGGCCGGCCCACGAGGTGGCCCGCGAGCTCGGCGAAGGGGTCGACGAGGACGGCATCCTCACCAAGATCGGAATCGCGCCGCAGACCTACCAGAAACCGCACCCGCCGCTCTTCCAGCCCTTCAGCTTCTCCGAGTCGTCGGTGAAGTGGGCGGCGAAGAACGACGTGGTGCCGATCACGATCGTGTGTGACCCGGACATCGCGGCCGGTCAGTTCCGCGCCTGTCAGGAGGGCGGCGCCGACGGCGGCCGCGACCTCAAGTACGGCGAGGGGCTCGGCATCATCCGCGAGGTCGTCGTGGCGGACACCGACGACGAGGCCCAGGCCCTCGCACGCGACGGTGGCTGCTTCATCTGGCAGAAGTTCTTCCAGCCCTTCGGCTTCAACGCGGCGCTGGCGCGCAGCGGCGAAGACCCCTTCGCCCTGCCGCGCAACTTCGAGATCATGGAGGAACGCGGTCTCGCGATCGCGGGCAGCCCCGACACGGTGAGCCGCAAGCTCGAGGCGCTCTTCGAAGACCTCCCGGCCGAATACTTCTGGCTCTTCACCTACACGCAGCTGATCCCGCAGCCGGCGATGATGCGTCACTTCGAGCTGCTCACGGAGAAGGTGCTGCCCAACTTCACGGACAAGATCCGCTAAGCGGGCCGCCTCCGGCGAACCCCCGCACGGTGAGAAAGAGGACAGTGATGGAGTGGAATACGAGGCGGGCCCTCGGCCCGCAATCCCTCGGCTCGGTGGTCATCGGGGCGCTCGTCCTGGCGATCGCCGCGCCCGCCGCCGCACAGTTCGAGGACGAGTTCGGCGACGCGGAGCAGTGGCAGGAGTGGATCGACGGTGGCTTCCGCGATCCCCTGAACTTCCGCGACGACATCGTGGCGGCGGCCGAGCTGTCGGACGGCGAGACCGTGATCGTGGTCGGCGAATTCGGGCTCTTCGGCCTGCTCCGCGTCGACGGCGAGAAGGGCCAGATCGAACTGATCGAGACCGAGCACCGCGAGGACCTGGTGTCGGTCGTGGCGCTCGCCGACGGCACCGCGGTCATCGGCGGCGCGGCGGGCTCGATCTTCCAGTTCAGGGACGGCGCGATCGATCACGTCGCCGAGATCCACAACGACTCCGTCCTGGGCCTCGGCATCGAGCGCGACGACGCCGGCAACGAGGTGGCGGTGTGGGCCGGGGGCGCACGCGGGCTCCTCGCGAAATCGACGGACGGTGGCGTCAGCTGGGCCAGCGTCGCCCCCGAACGGGTGACCCAGTCCGAGATCCCCTTTGGCGAGACCCAAGCGGGGCGGCGCTTTCTCGGGATCGGCAACATCGACCCGGAGAGCTTTGTGCTGAACGCCCGTGTCGGTGGCCGGCCCGCCGAGGCGGGCCGCGACTACGAGATCACCTTCGAGGACGGCGTGATCGAAGTGCTCAACGACTTCGACGCGTCGCCGGCGCCGACCATCGCCTTCGAGTTCGCGCCCGGCCCGCCCTTCCAGGCGGGTGACTTCACGATGAGCACCGTGGTCACCCAGGGCTCGGTGATCACCATGGCCGGGGAGTTCGGCCTGGTGCTCCAGTCGACCGACAGCGGGGCGAGCTGGACCCGGCTGAACGGCGAGGTGTTCGCCGGCGAGCCGATCCAGCCCTACTGGATCAGCGGCGTCGCCCGCGCAGACACCATCGTCCTGGTGGGCGCGGCCGGGGCGATCCGCCGCAGCGACGACGGCGGCCAGACCTGGACCCAGGCGGCCCAGCCCGCCGGAGACAACGGCGTGTTCGGGGTGCACCTCAGCGAGAACGGCGACGTCGTCGTCGCCGGTGCCGTCGGCATGCTCGCCGACTACGACAACGGGAGCTGGTCCTTTGCCGACCGGACCCGACTCAGCGTGTACTCCTGGGTGAAGACGCTCCTGCCCCGCTCGGACGGCGGGCTCCTGGCCCTCGGCGGCCGGGGCAACTGTGTTGTGCGTAGCGGTGGCGACTGGGAGCGTTGCTATGTCCGCGTCGTGATGAACGAGGGGTAGATCATGTCCGAAGGCACTCGCACCGACTCCTGGACCTTCCGTTTTGCCGCCTGGTGGGTGGAGCACAAGACACTCTCCTTCCTGCTGATGGCGATTCCGACCGCCGTCCTGGCGTACAAGATCCCGACCATCGAGGTGTACTCGCGCTTCGCGGACCTGCTGCCCCAGCGTCACCAGTACATCGTCACCTACAACGAGATGCGCGAGACCTTCGGCGGCGCGAACGTGGTGACGATGTCCCTCGAGGCCACCGAGGACGACATCTACGACCACGAGACCCTCGAGAAGGTGCGCTTCCTCACCGACGAGGTCGACAAGGTCAAGGGCGTGAACCACTACCAGGTGGCCAGCATCGCGCACCGCAAGATCCGCCGGATCGTCACCAACTCCTCGGGGATGGTGAAGTCGATCCCGGTGCTCCCGAAGTTCGTGCCCAAGGACGAGGAGAAGTTGACCCAGCTCCGCGAGGAGATGTTCAACAACGACATCGTCTACGGCACCTACATCTCGGAGGACGGTCGCGCGGCGATGATCCTCGCGGGATTCGACGAGGATCGTCTCGACTACAACACCATCTTCACCCGACTGCGCGAGCTGCGCTGGCTGGTGGAGTCCGACAACTTCTACATCGCCCGGGCCCTCGACGGCGTCCACACCGAGGTGCGCTCGGACATCGTCGACTTCAGCAAGGCCAAGAGCGCGTGGCGCAAGTTCGAGAAGGAGGTCAAGACCCAGGAGTTCGCCATCGACGCGGCGCTCACCGACCCGATCCTTCCGCTGATCGACGAGGGGCGCGAGCTCGCGCGCGAGCGCTCCGCGGCCACCCGCGCCGCGGCGGACGCGGGTGGCGCCGCCGAGAAGGCGGTCGGCACCCCGGACGAAGCGACCGCGGCGGCCGCGCTCGTCGAGGCGCAGGCCGCCGAGGTGGCGGCCCAGGCGGCGGTCGACGCCAAGGAGGCCGAGCTCTACACGCGTTTCGCGGCGCTGCGCAGCGCCGTGATGACCGCCAACGGCGACGCCGAAGCGGCGGCCGCCGCGGGCGTCACCCCGAAGACCAAGCTCTTCATCGCCGGCGAACCGATGCTCAAGGGGTGGATCTACTACCACTCGGGCCAGCTCAAGCTGATCTTCGCGATCACCGGTGCGCTGTTCGCGATCCTCCTGATGCTCAACTTCCGATCGGTTCCGGGTCTGGTCCTGCCGTTGCTGAGCACCGGTGTGTCCGCGGTCTGGGGGCTCGGCTTCGTGGGGTGGGTCGGCTTCAACCTCGACCCGCTGATCCTGGTGGTGCCGATCCTGATCTCGGCGCGCACCGCGAGCCACGCGGTCCAGTTCCTCGAGCGCTACCGCGACGAGATCCGCTCGGGGATCGAACGTCGTCCGGCCGTGATCAACACGATGGGCGAGCTCCTCACGCCGAGCTGGATCGCGATCTTCACCGACGCGGCGGGGCTCCTGGTGCTGGCGGTGTCGTCGATTCCGATCATCGCGAAGCTCGGCATCTTCTGCTGTTTCTGGAGCGGCAGCAACCTGATGTCGGTGCCGTTGATGCTCCCCTGGTTCATCGCCCACGTGATGGCGCCGCGGGCCGACGCCGGCCACGGCGTCGACGCCGACGGCGTGCCCGAGGCCTTCGCCCAGCGGCGGATGTACTTCCTCGGCAAGTTCCTGACCTCGCCGGCATCGAACGTGCCGGTCGCGATCGTCGTGGCGGTGCTCGTCTTCGGGAGCATCTACTTCGCCAAGGACGTGGTGGTCGGGGAGAACAAGCCCGGCTCGCCGATCCTCTTCGAGGCCAGCGACTACAACATCGCGGCGGCGGCGATCAACAACCGCTTCGCGGGCTCGAACCAGCTCTCGATCTATCTGGTCGGCGAGGAAGAACACGCGATGAAGCGCCCCGACGTGGTGAGCACCGTCGAGAGCTTCCGCGCCCACATGATGGCCGTCCCGGGCTCGGGGGGGACCCGCGACGTGCCCACCCTGGTGCGCTCGATCAACCGTCTCTACCACTTCGACGATCCGCGCTGGTCGTCGATGCCCGAGGCGCAGGCCGACATCGGGAACATTCTGTTCATGTACGAGGCCGGGGCCGCGATCCCCGGCGTGATCCTCGAGTACATGGACTACGAGGCGAGTACGGCGAACTTCGTGGTGTTCTTCAAGGACGCGACGGGGGACACCGTGCGCCGCGCGGTCGACCACGCCAAGGCCTTCATCGCCGACAACCCCCTCGAGGGGGTGAAGTACCAGCTCGCAGGGGGCTTCGTCGGGGTGACCGCCGCGGCCAACGAGGAGATCGAGCACTCGGAGCTGATCCAGACGGCGCTGATTCTGATCGTCGTCATGGCGTCGGTGCTCGTGACCTACCGCTCCTTCACCGCGCCGGCCCTGGTCTTCGTGGTGCTCGCGATCGCCGTGCTGGTGAACCGGGCCTTCATGGGGATCCGCGGCATCGGGCTCAATGTGAACACGCTGCCCGTCACCGCGGTCGGGATCGGGATCGGGGTCGACTACGCGATCTACATCCTCGACCGCATCCGCGAAGAGGCGACCCACATGCCCGTGGAGGACGCGATCGTGAAGGCGCTCAGCACCACGGGGGCCGCGGTGGTGTTCACCGCGGTGACGGTGGTCGCCGGGATCTTCTACTGGATCGTGGGGTCGAACCTACGCTTCAACTCGGAGATGGCGCTGTTGCTCACGCTGCTGATGGGTGGGCACATGATCGGCGCGATCACCATCCTTCCGATGATGATCCGGATCTTCAAACCGAAGTTCATCACCGGGGAGGCCGGAGCGAGGGGCGGCGCGCAGGACGCAGCCGCGGAGACGGCGCCGAGATCGGCCTAGAAAACGAGGGGTTCCCCAGGGGAATCCCTCGTCCATTTGTGGAGCGGTGATCAAAAAAGTCGCTCTGGAACATTGATTGTTGCGGCGTCGGACGCGTAGAATTCCGCGTCCGTTGGGGTGCATTATCCGACCGGTCGCCGGATCGCACCCGCTGCGACCGCCTCTGGGTTCGCCCGGGGCCCGCAGCCCGCGGACGGAGTGCATCAAAGAGGAGGGGACTGATGCCTAGCCAAGCCAGGCGTGCCTGGCGCAAGTTGTCGCTCTACGCGGTAACGGCGCTCTTGACCGTCGCTTTCGCAGGACCCGCGAAGGCGGTCTACCAGTGGGAGGTGCTCGGAGGGGAGCTCGAAGTCACCGGCTTCCTGCGCTCCGAGACCCGCTTCCACTTCGAAGATTCCTTCTACCTGAAGCAGTGGGTGAACAAGGTCCAGATCGAGGCCACCCAGACCTGGTCGGAGGTGGGCTTCTTCGACGAGGTTGCCTTCACCACGGTGATCCGGCCGGAATTCGATGCCGCCTACTACTACAGCGGTCTCACGGACAACCACATCGGTCGCGGCGCGACCAAGAAGACGTGGTTCACCGACCCCTTCAGCTCCGAAGCCGACCCGGTCGGCTTCAACGGGTTCTCCCCTGGCTTCGTCACCGGCGGTCTCAACAAGAACGTCGAGCAGGGGATCTGGAACCCCGGCCAGATCAAAGACTTCGCCACCAACGGCGCCGGCGGGTCGTTCCCGATCACGATGCCGCGCGACGGCCGCGGGCTCAACTGCCACCGCTGCCGCAACCAGTCGGACGGCCCGACCAACATCGCGTTGAACCGCACGGGCTCGTCGGGGCAGGAGTACCCCTTCCGCGAGATCTACATGGACGCCACCGTCGGCGACCTCTGGATCCGCGCCGGGAAGCAGATGATCGTGTGGGGGAAGACCGACAACTTCCGCCTGATGGACATCATCAACCCGGTCGACTTCGGGCCCCACTATTTCTACGACCCCTTCGAGGACATCCGCATCCCTCAGTGGATCTTCTCGGCGCAGTACCGGCCGGGCTCGATCGGCCCCTTCACCGACACGTCCTTCCAGCTCGTCTGGAACTTCGATGAGTATCAGGCCGTGGGTCTCGGGAACCCCGGCGGCGCCCATTCCTTCCCCTTCGGGTGGACCGGCGCGGCCGCGGCGATGTTCAACACCTACTTCTCGCCGGAGCCCTGCGTGGGGCTCGGCCGCGCCCCGGCGGGCGCCACCGACGCCAACGGCCAGCTCTCGTGCTTCAACGCCGACGGCAGCCGCTTCCTCGATCCGCGGGTCACGGGCCCCGGTGGCGAGGGCGGTCGCGCCTACTGGCCCTCGGGCTTCGGGGTGCCGCTCGGGCTGTCGATCGACAACCGGCCCGAGTGGAAGCTCGGCAACACCGAGGTCGGGCTGCGCATCGAGGCCCGGCTCGGCAAGGTCCGCTTCGCGCTCACCAACTACTGGGGCTGGGGCGACACGCCGGTCTTCAAGTGGAAGTCGGTCAACACCCTCGCGGGCCCGACCACGACGGGCGGCGTCTCGAACGACACCCTCTGGGTCGACCGCTTCGCGGGGATCGGTCTCCCGGTGCAGGTGGAAGGGCCGCGACAGGCCCTCCAGCGCGCGATCGACGCCGGCGACGCCGGGGCGATCGCGGCGCGCGCCGAAGGCGACGCGCTCCGCTATTTCCAGAGCGGGTGTCCGGCGATTCCGGGCGTGGTCAACCCGAACCCGGGCGGTCAGTGCATCGTGCTCGGCGGTCAGACCGAGATCGTCTACAAGAAGAACAACACCACGGGTCTCGCGGTCGACTACTTCGAGGACTTCACGGGCATCGTGTTCCGCCTCGAGTCCTCCTTCACCGTCGACGAGCTCGTGAACAACACCAAGAAGATCGACTTCGTGGACGACACGAACGTGATGCGCTTCTCCCTCGGGATGGATCGCCCCACGTTCATCAAGTTCCTGAACCCGAACCGGACCTTCTTCCTCTCGGGGCAGATCTTCCACACCTGGCTCATCAACCACGACGGGTCGAACACCCGCGGGATGCTGACCGACCAGAACACCTGGATCTTCACCTTCTTCGCCCAGGGCCAGTACATGCGTGACCGGCTCACACCCCAGGGCTTCATCGTGTGGGACCAGCAGAGCAACGGCTGGATCGCGGGCAGCCAGATCCAGTACCTGTTCAACAACAACTGGAGCGCAGCCATCGGTGGCAACTTCCAGTGGAGCGGTCGGCGGAACGAGCGTCACGACAACGGTGCGTTCACCTCCTTCGTTCGCCCTCCGGACGTTCCGGGGACCGCCCAGGGCGGCCGCGGTGTGCCGATCCAGCGCACCTTCTTCGGGGACGCCCAGAACGGCGCCACGTGCTGCCGGAAGAACGACGAGGTCTTCTTCCGACTCCAGTACCAGTTCTAGTGACGTATTGATCTAGAACTCGAAGACGAGACCGAGAGGCGGGGCTCCACGACAGTGGGGCCCCGCCTTGTTTCGTCTCTCCGCTGGAGGTGCGGCATGACGAATCGGCGATGGCTGGTGCTGGGTACGCTGTGGCTTGTGCTCGCGGCGACGCTGGCGTGCTCCGGCGGACCCGCCGGATACCGCGACCAGGCGGTCGACGCGGCGCGGGAGATCCTGGCCGACGACACGATCTCTCCCTATGACCGGATGGTCGCCGCCGGCGTGCTCTACCGGGAAGGCGACGAAGCCGGCCGCAAGTACCTCCACGGCCAGCTCGTCGAGGGCTCCACGTTCATCCAGCGGGCGGCGGTGAGCGCGGTGTTCACCGGGCGAGATCCCGAAGACCTGGCCTGGTTGGAGAGGCTGGCGGCGAGCGATCCCGAGCTCGTCCGACAGACGATCGAGGTGTTGCGCATGCAGCCGCGGCCCGGCTCGCGGCGGGTGATCGAGGAGGCCCTGCTCTCGGACAATCCCGGCACGCGAATCGCCGCCCTCGACGCCGCCGCCGCGACCGGCGACCCGTCGATGCAGGACGCGGTGCGGGCCTCGCTCCAGATGCCCGGCGACTCGAGGATGTTCGCCTTTGGCACCTACGCGCTCGCCGTGCTGGGCGATCCCCGGGAGGCCGCGATCGAGAAGCTCCTGGTCTCCGAGTTCCCCTCCGACCGGGAGATCGCGGCGGCGAGCCTCGGGCGGATCGACAACGAGTGGTCGCTCCTTCACCTCCGGACGCTGGTCCAGGACGAGAACGCCCGGGTGCGGATCGCGGCGGCCGCGAGCCTCGCCGAGCTCGGCGACGAAGAGGCGGTGGCCGTCCTCCTGGGCTTCGTCAAAGGGGACCGGGACGACGCGGCGCAGATCGGCGCAGGCGCGCTGCGCCGGATCCCCCCGCAGCAGATCCTGGCCGTGGCGAACGACGTGCTGCGCGACCGCGACATCGAGGCCGAGTCGGCGGCCCGCGTCGTCGAAGCCCTCGGTTGGGCGCCCGGGGTGGAGGCTCGAGCGCTCCTCGAGCAGGCGGTGTCCCACTCGAACGAGACGATGCAACTCCAGGGTCTCTGGGCGGTCGGCTGGCGCGGTGTGGAGCGCGAGGTGCCCCTCGCGGCCGCTCAGCTCGGGAGCGACAACCCCGCCGTGCGGGCGATGGCCGCCTGGGCGGTGGTGTTCGCCTTGGACGGGGGCTTTCGCGTGCCGGACAGCATCGACGGGGCGTCGACGGGGGCGTAGACGACGCCCGGCGGCGACCTAGAGGTCCTCGTCTTCCGGCGGACCCGGGTCTCGGGCGGGACACGTGGTGACGTCCACGTAGAAGAAGGCGTTCTCCTCGCCGTAGTAGAGCGAGATCGCCCGTAGCTTGGTCTTGCGGTAGAGCGTGCCCGGGCCGCGCACCGTGCGCGCATCGCCCTCGAGCTTCGTGCGGATCGACGCCTCGGGGATCACCGTTGGGAGCGAGCCGGTCGAGGTCCATACCGAATAGCCGCACACGAGAATCGTCGAGAGGTCGTGGGGCAGGGTGTAGGAGTAGAGCGAGAAGTACACCCCCTTGCCGATCCGCATCGAGGTAATGCCCCCGGAGGTCGGGGTGTTCGAGTACTCTGCGTCGGCGCGCTCCAGGAACTCTTCGATCGCCAGGCCCCGTTTCATTCCCATCCAGATCCCGGTGGAACTCCGGAGGGTCTGCTCGATCGACACCTCGGTCATGTCGCCGAGGGCCGGAGGGCGGATGACAAGGCCCTGGTCGGTCATCTGGGTCCCGCCGCCTCCCGTCGCGGCGGCGCACCCGCCACACGCGATCAACACGCCCAAGGCACGCAGAACTTGAAGGATTTTCAACGGATTCCGCCTCTGTTGCGGCGCTCGAGCGCGCCCCTTTCCCGGTGGCATCGCGTATAATAAACGGTCGAAATCGAAACGGCCGAATTTCATTCGACCATTTCGTCCACGTCGAGCGGTCGCAACACGAAGGACTCCGACCCGACGCCCATGGCTAGCCGCCTTCCGGAATTCGGCCGCGTCGGCCCGCGGCGCTCCCGCCCCTTCGTGATCGCCGTGATCGCGCTGTCCGTGTTGCTCCACCTGCTGCTGCTCTACTACCTACGCGGGCTGCCGCTGGGCATCGGACGGCCCGGGGAGGACGCCGAGGACGCCAGCCTCGAGCTGGCAGCGGACGCCCAGGCCCGCGCCGAGACCTCGCCCGAGCGCCAGGAGGTGCCCCGCCCGCGACCGCGGGTCGCGCAGGTCACGATCCCGACGGTCCAGTTCCGCGACCCGGACGCGATCACGGTCGACCCGACCGAGCTCTTTCAGGAGGTGCCCAGCGCGGCGGCGATGCCGCTGGCGCCCACCCTCGGCGGCGGCCGTCCCGGCGCCTACGGAACCTTCGAGGACATGATCGACGACATGCGTCGCCACGGCCTCGACGTCGTCATCGCGATGGATACCACCGGCAGCATGGGGTGGGTGATCGAGGAGGTGCAGGAGCGCATCGGGGAGCTCGTCGACGTGGTGCGCGGCTTCGTGCCCAAGACGCGGTTCGGAATCGTGGCGTATCGCGACTACGACGCGAGCTACGTGACCAAGCTCCAGCCGCTCACTTACCAGAAGCGCAAGCTCCACCGCTTTCTCGATCGCCTCCAGGCCGAGGGCGGGGGCGACGTCTTCGAAGCGGTGGAGGCGGCGATCGAGGAGTCGATCGACCGCGCCGGCTTCCGCGACGACAGCTACCGGGTGATCATCCTGGTCGGCGACGCGCCGCCCCACCCGGAGAACATGCTGAGCCTGATGCGCAAGGTGCGACGCTTTCACAAGAAGGGCGGCGTGGTGACGACCCTCGACGTCTCGCTGCGCTCGAACCCCGAGGTCTTGCGCCGGGTCTACGGCATGGAGGCCGCCGGCCCCGGCCGCGACTTCATCCCCGAGTACGAAGAACTCGCCGTCGCCGGAGGCGGCGAAGTGACGAACCTGCAGGGCACGGATCGCGTGGCCCGGAGCATCGCGGTCGCGATCTTCGGGACCCAGTGGCGCGAATGGCTGCTGCCCTTCCTGGGAGGACTCGAATGACCATCCGCTCTCGCATTCTCGTCGCGACGGGATGCCTCGCCGTCTCGGCCCTGTTCGCGGCGACATCGATCTACGCCCAGGAGGCCGCCGAATCCACTCCCGCCGCCGCGGAGACGCCGATCCCCGCGCCCGGATTCGAGACGCCCCCCGCGCCCGAGGCGGGGGCGGCCGAGCTCGCCGACCTCGAGGCCCTGGCGGAGGCGGAGGCCGAGGCGCTGTCGGAGGAGGGCGCTCCCGCCGAGGTGGACATCGACTTCGCCGAGGTGCTCGGGTACGGCGGCATCGTCGGCTATGCGATCGTGGCGCTCTCGGTGATCGCCCTCGCGTTGGCGGGCCTCTTCTTCTACGAGCTGCGCACCGGCAGCCTGATGCCCACCGGGGTGTACAGCGCAGTGCGCACCGAGCTCGAGCGCAACGGCGCCGATGCGGCGCTCCAGCGCAGCCAACGCGAGACCTCGTTTCTGGGTCACGTCCTCGCGGCGGGCCTCGACGCGCTGCGCGATGGGCGGGCCGAGGCGCGGGCGGTGATGGCCGACGCCGCCGACACCTGGATGGCGGGCTCGGTCCGTCGTATCGAGTACCTGAACCTGATCGCCACCGTCTCGCCGATGCTCGGCCTGCTCGGCACCGTGGTCGGGATGGTGAAGACCTTTGCGGCGCTCGCGCAGTCGACGGGCCCGATCGATCCGGTCGAGCTCTCGGCGGGGATCTTTCAGGCGCTCGTGACGACGATGATGGGCCTCGCCGTCGCGATCCCGACCCTCCTGCTCTACACCGTGCTGCGCAACCGCGCCGACCACATCCAGACCACCGTCGTCGCCGCGGGGGAGCAGCTCGTCTCGGGTCTCGGAGGGCCCGCGCCCGCTGAAGCGCCGCCGGCGGCGGAGGCCGCCGCGTCGTGAGACGCCCGCCCCGGGAGGCCTGGGCCCGGCTCAGCACGGTGCTGATGCCGTTGGTCGACCTGGTGATGCTGCTGGTGCTCTTCTTCGCGCTGGCGCAAGGGGTCATCCAGAACCCCCTCGTCCAGCTCGATCTCCCCGAGGCGACCCAGGGCAAGGAGGCCGGTCGCCCCCAGAGCGATCCGATCGTGAGTGTCGACGCGGAGGGCGAGGTCTTCCTCGACGGCGCACGTCTGGGCGTCCACGAGCTCGCGGCCCACCTGAAGCCGGGTACGAAGGTGCGTGTGCGCGCCGACCAGGGCACCGCCTACGTCCAGGTCCGTCGCGTCCTCGACGCGTTGCGCGACCAGGGGATCCTGAACGTGCGACTCGCCGTCGCGCCCTACGAGACGGACGCACCGTGAAGGTGCGCAGCGCTCTCCAGCGCCGGCGTCTCAAGCAACGCGGTGGCGGCGGCTCGGCCTCCACCACGGGGCTCACGCCGCTCGTCGACGTCGTGTTCCTGCTGCTGCTCTTCCTGGTGCTCACGGCCCGGTTCATCCCCAAAGAGAACCGCTTCGATCTGAAGCTTCCCGAGAGTCAGCCTCCGAACGTGCAGAAATACCTGGAGCCCTTCCGTCTCGAGGTGCGAGCGGTCGGCGGGCCCGGAGGCGGAGCCCTTTTCTACGCCGGTGGGGAGCGCGTCGACAGTGGAGAGGTGCTCCTCGAGCGGCTTCGCTCGCTGCCCGAACAGATCCCCGTGGTGGTCTCTGGCGACGACGAAGTACCCTACGCGGCCGTGGTGCAGGCCTACGACGCATGTCTCGCGGCCGGACGCAAGCGCATCGTGCTCTCGGTGTCGGAAGAGACGAGCTCTTGAACGGGGTGCTGCCGACGGCGCGGGCACTCGCTCTCGCGGCGCTGCTGGGCGCCCTGTGCGTGGCCGGGCTGTCGCCGGGCGCAGCGGCGAACTTCGAGCGACGCGCGCAGGACGCGGTGGACGCAGGGAGCCTCGCCGGGATGCAGGCCGTGGTGCGCGACGCGGGCAACGCGATCCGCGACGACGCCGCCCCCGCTGCCCCCCTTCTCGCCGACATCGTCGCCGCGTTGGACCGGCTCGAGGCGGGAGTCGGAACGCTCCGCGAGCGGCGCGAGGCTGCGGTCGAGACCGACGAAGCGGCGCTCGAGGCCCTCTACGAGTCGGAAGACTGGCTGCGTCTCGAACACCTCGAGGGAGAGCTGCAGTACTGGCGAGGGTGGGCCCGGTTCCGGAGCGGGAGCCGCAAGACCGCCGCGGGACTCGACCCCGCGGAGGACTACCGCGCCGCGCGTCGCGACTTCGCGCGGGCGATGCGCAACATCCGCGATCCGGCGGTGGCTCGCGAGACCCTGCTCGCCACCGCGATCGCCGAGCGAGGCGCCGGGGCACCGGAGCGCAGCGCCGAGACCTTGGAGCGGGTCGAGCGGCTCTTCGCGGACGCACCCGCCGAGTTTCAGCAGCGGCTGCGTCTCGAGCGGGCGCGCAGCGCCGCCGCCCTCGGCAACTCGCGGCGGGTCCTCTCGCTGACCGGTGACCCCGACCTGGGGACGAGAGCGGGGCGCGACCTGGCCGACCTGCGTCTCCAGACGCTCCTGTCCCGGAGCGGCGAGTCCCCGGCCCGGATCCGCGAGACCGCGCGACCGATGCTCGCGGCGGGGGGCGACACCGCCGCCCGCGCCGTCGTCGCCCTCGGAGGGGCGGAGCTCACGAGCGTCGAGATCGCGCGT
>JANQRO010000371.1 GCA_028284525.1 Myxococcota bacterium
ACCGCCACCCCCCGCGTCGTGTGGCGGGGCTGTGTGATCGCCCCGGACGAGATCTGGTTGAACGACGTGGCGGCGTTGGCGGGGGGTGGCTTCGTCGCCACCCACATGACGCCCCGGGGCACGACGGTGGAATCCCTTCTCGAGAACGCCGGCGACGCCGGGCTCCAGGGCTACGTGATCGAGTGGCACCCCGACACGGGGTGGAGACGCATCCCGGGCACCGAGGGTCTGTTGATCAACGGCGTGGCGACCTCCCCGGACGGCGCCGTCGTCTACGCCAACCACTATCTGGGCGACAAGGTCGTCGCCTACGACCGCGTCACCGGCGCCGAGCGCTGGTCGACCCCGGTGGACGGCCCCGACAATCCGAGCTGGACGGCGGACGGGACGCTTCTGATCGCCTCCCACCGCGAAGACCTGGCGGCGGTGCTCGAATGCCACGAGAAGCACGAGCCTTTCTGCGGGCTCGCCTACGGGGTGGTCGAGATCGATCCCCGGACGGGCGCCGCCACCGAGCTCTTCGCGGGGGCGGGCGCTCCCTTCGGCGGGGCAACCGTCGCGGTGCGTCGCGGCGACACGATCTATCTCGGGAGCTTCACCGGGGAGCGGGTCGGCGTGCTCGACCTCGCCGGCGCGCCCTGATCCGCGCCCGACCTCTCGACACGAATCGGCCCGCGCGCCCGCACCTCAGCCGACCTCGAGCAACAGGTTGCCGTAGCCGTCCACCGTTGCGGCGCAGCCCGGTGGGAGTGCGGTCGTGGACGAGGGCTCGTCGATCATCGCGGGCCCGTCCACCCGGTGGCCAGGGCGGAGCCGGGCGCGGTCGTAGACCGGTGCGTCACAGCGAGCGCCGTCGAAGCGCACCCGCCGCCGGCCCACCAGGGCGTCGGCCGGATCCGGGTCGCCCGGCGGTGTCGCGGTCGCTTCGGGCTTGCTCACCGCGTGGTGCCCGAACACCCGCGCGTGGACCACCTGCACCTCTTGGTCGCGGTCGGCGTGACCGTACTCGCGTTCGTGCTCGTGGTGGAAGCGCTCGGTGGCGGCCTCGAGGTCGTCGGGAGTGACCACGAGGGTCGCGTCGTCGCGGATCTCGAGGGGCACCGACAGGGCCCCTTCTTCCGAGAGCCGGAAGACGCCCGCGCCGCGCTCTTCGCTCTCCGGCGGCGCGTCGGCGTAGTCGCCGAGACCCACCGAGAGCGCGAATACCTGGCCGTAGTATTGAAGGTCGAGGAAGTACTCGTAGCGGATCGCGTCGGGGGCGACGCCGGCGCGGCCGAAGGCCGTCTCGATCGAGACGCGCAGCTCGCCCAGGGTGGCGCCGAGCTGGTGCTCGTCGAGGGCGTGGCGGCGCTTCAGAATGGTGCGGCTGCGATCCTGGACGAGGTCGACGGTGAGGAGCCCCCAGGCCGAGAGCACGCCGGGGTCGACCGGGACGACGGCCTTCGACATGCCGAGCTCCCGCGCGAGCGCCACCACGTGGAGTGGGCCGCCGCCGCCGAGTCCGACGAGGACGAAGTCGCGGGGGTCGTAGCCCTTCTCGATCGTCACGTAGCGGATCGCCTGGAGCATGTTGGCGTCGAGGATGCGCAACATCCCCTCGGCGGCGTCGTCGACCTCGAGGGAGAGCGGATCCGCCACGTGGCTCCGCACCGCCGTCTCGGCGAGCTCGGGCTGGAGCTTCAAGCGGCCGTCGAGAAAGCGATCGGTAGAGAGCCGGCCGAGGACGACGTGGGCGTCGGTGGCGGTGGGCCGCTCGCCGCCGCGTCCGTAGCAGGCCGGTCCGGGCTCGGCGCCGGCGCTCTGGGGACCCATGTGGAGGGCGCCGCCATCGTCGATCCAGGCGAGGGAGCCGCCCCCGGCACCGATCGACTCCACGTCGACGCTCGGAAAGAGCAGCGGCATGCCCCACTCGACGAGGAGCGGGCTCGTCCAGCGGCTGCGCCCATCGACGATCACGGACACGTCGGCGCTGGTGCCGCCGATGTCGATGCCCACGAGGTTGCGCTCGCCGACCTGGGTGGCGACCCGCTCGAGGGCCATGGCGCCGCCGGCGGGCCCCGAGCGCGCGAGCTTCACGGGGTTGGCCGCGGCCTCGGCGGTCGTGCACACCCCGCCGTTGCTCTGCATGATCGCCACGTCCGCGCCGAAGCCAGCCGCTTCGAGCCGTTCGGTGAGACGGCGCACGTAGGCCCGTACCCGCGGCCCGAGGTAGGCGTTGGCCGCCACCGTCGAACCCCGCTCGAACTCGCGGAACTCCTGGGAGACCTCTGAGGACGCCGAGACGAAGACGCCCGGGAGCGCGGCTTCCAGCATCGTCTTGGCGCGCTCTTCGTGCACCGGGTGCTGGTAGGAGTGGAGAAAGCAGATCGCCACCGCCTCGATGTCGCGCACACGCAACGTCTCGATCACGTCGGCGAGCTGCGCCTCGTCGAGGGGGCGCACCACCTCGCCGTCCCAGGCGAGGCGCTCGTCGATCTCGAGGCGGTGTCGGCGGGGCACCAGCGGTGGGGGCGGCATCCACTGGCCGTCGTAGAGCTCCTGTCGGCTCGTGCGACGCACTTCGAGGGTGTCGCGAAAACCCGCCGTGGTCAGAAAGGCCGTCTTTGCGCCCGAGCGCTCGATCAGCGTGTTGGTCGCGGTCGTCGTGCCGTGGGCGATGTCCTCGACGTCCGAGAGCTCCACGCCCAGCGCCGAGAGCCCGTCCAGGATTCCGAGGGAGGGGTCGCTTGGGGTCGTCGGCACTTTGTGGGTGCGCACCGTTCCCGACGCGCGCTCGACGAGGACGAAATCGGTGAAGGTGCCGCCGACGTCGATGCCGATCCGGGTGCGCCCCACGTCTAGGCCCCCGCCGCCGCGCTGCGCTCGGCGCGCAGCGCCCGGGTCGCTTCCCAGTCGACGCGGTAATCGAGACGCCGGGCGTCGACCACCTCGATCGCGACGCCGTAGTCGCGACGCGCGCCGTCGAGGGAGACGTACTCGTCGATCACGTCTGCGAGCACCCGCTCGGGGTCCCGGGCCAGCGGGTCGCCGTAGCCCCCGCCCCCCGCGGCCCAGAAGGACATCAGGTCGCCGCGCTCGGCGGGCTCGTTCACCGCGAAGATCCCGATGTTGCGAGACTCACGCGCGGTGTCGTCGTCGGGGTTCAGCACGAGCCGCGCCTTGCCGCCGGGCGCGCCGCCGAAGATCCCGGGGGGTCCGAAGCGCTCGCGGTTTCCGATACACGACACCTCGCCGTCGTTGTAGGGAAACTCGACGAGCTGGTCGCTCCCCATGCCGCCGCGCATCGAGCCGGGGCCGCCGGAGTCCTGGCGGTACTGGTAGCGCCACCAGCGCATCGGGAAGCGCCGCTCCTGGAGCTCGCAGGGGATGTTCTGCGTGCTCGCGGTGTAGGGCGAGCCGACGATGCCGGCGCCGTCGTGGCTGCGGGTGGCGCCGATCCCGCCAAAGCCCCAGATGTACGAGAAGAAGGCGCAGTCGAACTCGGGGCGCGCGTCGTGTCCCGAGAACACGGAGTTGAGAATGCTGAAGGGGCTCCCGGTCGCACGCTCGGGGAGCGCCTGGCCCAGCGCCTGCATCACACAGCCGATCACGCACTCCATCGCGGTGGCGGCGAGCCCCGAGATCGCCGAGGGCGGCTCGGCCCAGAGCAGCGAGCCGCGGCGGGCCCGGATCTCGACGGCACGCATCACCCCGGCGTTCATCGGCACCGGCGGCAGGATCGACGCCATCGCGATGAAGACCGCCGACGTGGTCGCCGCGATCGTGCAGTTGATGCCCGACTCGGCTTTGCCATCCGAGCCCTCGAAGTCGAAGGTGACGCCGTCGCCCTCGATCGTCATCGCCAGGCGAATCTTCTTGGGGACGCCGGTGGCGATGTCCTGGTCGACGGTGTCCTCCGTGTGGTACGTGCCGTCGGGGAGGCCGCGCAGCGCGGCGCGCACCAGCCGCTCGGAGTAGTTCTGGATCTCGGCCATCGTGGCGAGCAGGGTGTCGAGCCCGTGCCGCGCCGCGATCGCGCGGAGGCGCGCTTCCCCCGCGCGTAGCGCCGCGACCTGGGCGTTCAGGTCGCCCACCCGTTCCCACGACTCGCGCATGTTGTGGAGCAGCACCCGGAGCACGTCCTCGTTGAGCACGCCTTCGCGGTAGATCGCCACCGCGGGGATGCGAACGCCCTCCTCGAAATGCGTCTTGGCGCGGCAGTTGAGCGAGCCCGGCGCCACCCCGCCGACGTCCGACCAGTGCGCCGTCGACGCCACGAAGGCGATGATCTCGCCGCCCTCGAAGATGGGCTTCACCACGTGGACGTCGTTGCAGTGGGTGCTCGCCACGTAGGGGTCGTTGATGATGTAGATGTCCTCGGGGCGCATCGCCTCGAGACCGACCTGTCGCACCACCTCGGGCACCGTCAGCTGGGTGATCCCGGCAAAGGCGGGAAGGTCGTGCTCGCCCTGGGAGACGAGCTTGGCGTTCCGGTCGTAGATCGTCCCGGCGAAGTCCCGGCCCTCGTTCACCGGCGTGGAGTAGGCAGTCTTCGCGACCACCAGCGCCATTTCGTTGCTCACGGCGACGAGCGCGTTGCGCACGACTTCGAAGGTAATCGGGTCGATCGCGGGGGAGGTGGGCATCGCGAGAGCGTACCGGACCCCGAAGCGGAGGGCCCCGCGTGTCGGGCGGAGTGAGATCTCCCGACAACGAGCGCGGCGCCTGTCGCCCTCAGCCGACGGCGTCGGGACCGCGCTCGACGATTTCGGCGATGCGTTCGGGGGTCACGCGGACTTCGGCGCCCGAGCGCTCCTCCTGGAGCAGCATTGCCGAGCGCGAATCGCGGTCGCCCCAGCCGCGGTTCATCGCCTCGGTCATCTCCTGGAGCGTGAGATTCGCGAGCCGCATCGGGACGTCGTGCTCGCGGCCGAGCTCGCAGGCCAGGTGCACGTCCTTGCGCGCCAGCTCGAGGGCGAAGGCCGGTGGCTCGAAGCGCCCGGGCAGGTATTGCAGACCCATCATGTCGAAGGTGCGGCGTCGCCCGAGGGCGCCCATCCGCACCGCTTCCCACAGCGCGTCGGGCTCGACGCCGGCCTTGACGCCGAGGGTGAAGGTCTCGGCGAGGGCGCTGTTGAGGATGTAGCCGCTGCAGTTGTGG
>JANQRO010000386.1 GCA_028284525.1 Myxococcota bacterium
GAGCCAGTTGCCCTCGGCGGCCGGGTCGTGGCGCGCCTCGTTCATCAGCCAGAGCATTTGCTGCTCTTCCGGGGTGGGATGGACCCCGTCGGGTGTGCGGTGGAGGGTCCATTCGGTCTACGCCAGCGCGCGCGGCGCCGGAGCCGCGAGGACCAGCGCCACGCCCGCCAGTCCCAGCACCGCCGCGGCGCGAATCCGTTCAACCATCTGGATTTTCGTAGGAATCGTGCCCCCCAGGTACGGGGGCGCCTGAGCCCTGAGGATAGCTGACGAGCCGCGCTTGTGGGGGCAAAATGCCCCTTTTGGGGGTGCACTACACTGCGCGCCCCGCGCAGGGCGGGCGCAACAGGAGAGACGGATTTCATGGGACGAGTCGAAGGAAAAGTGGCCCTCGTGACGGGCGCCGCCTCGGGCATCGGCCGCGGCTGCGCGCTGCGTCTGGCCGAAGAAGGCGCGCGGGTCGCCGTGACGGACATCCAGGACGAGGCCGGCCAGGCCCTCGCCGACGAGCTCGGCACCGACCAGGGACTCTATCTGCGTCACGACGTCACCGACGAGGCCGTCTGGATCTCCGTCGTGCAGCAGGTGGTCCAACGCTTGGGCCGTCTCGACGTGCTGGTGAACAACGCCGGCATCGGGCTGTGGGGCCCGATCACCGAGTTCTCCCTCGAGGACTGGCGCAAGCAGAACGCAGTGAACCTCGACGGGGTGTTCCTCGGTGTCAAGCACTCGATCCCCCCGATGCGCGAGGCGGGGGGCGGCTCGATCATCAACATGTCCTCGGTGGCGGGTCTCCAGGGTGCCGCCAACCTCGGCGGCTACTGCGCGACCAAGGGTGGGGTGCGGCTCTTCACCAAGGCCATCGCCATGGAGTGTGCGCGCGATCACATCCGCGTGAACTCGGTGCACCCCGGTGTGATCGACACCCCGATCTGGACCAAGGTCGATCCCGCCGCGATCCCGATGCCGGGCGACTCGGCGGCCCTCGACCCCAAGGTGATCGCGTCGGCCATGGTGCCGACGGGCGAGGTCGGATACCCGCGCGATATCGCCGACGGCGTGGTCTTCCTCGCCTCGGACGAATCGCGCTACATGACCGGTGCCGAGTTGGTCATCGACGCGGGGATCACCGCGGGCTAGCGCCGACCCGGTGTGCGGGTGCCCTCAGCGGGCCCAGTACTGTCGCAGGAACTCCCCGATGCGCGCGACCGCCGCGACGCCTTCGGGAATCGTGTGGGCAAAGAGCGGCCAGTTGTGGGGCATGCCGGCGGCGACCTCGACCCGGGTGTCGATGTCGGCATCGCTCAGCCGCTCGAAGAGCCGCCGGGTGTCGTCGAGGAGACGCTCCGCGCTCCCCACCAGCAGGTAGATCGGTGGGAGCCCGGTGAGATCGCCGAAGAGCGGAGACGCGGCCGGGTCGGCGGCGTCGGCGCCCCCCAGGTACTCCTTCGACCACGCCTCCAGGATTCCGTCCTCGATCATCGCGTCCTGCGCAGCGCGTGTGCGGGAGCTCGCCCCGGAGTTCGTGAGGTCGACCCACGGCGAGATCGCGACCGCGGCGGCGGGAAGAGGCAACCCCACTTCCTTCGCCGCGAGCAAGGTCGACATCACCAACCCACCGCCAGCCGACTCGCCGATGAACGCGATGTCGGCGGCATCGGTGCCCCTGTCGAGGAGCCAGCGATAGGCCGCGAGACAATCGTCCCGGGCCGCTGGAAAGCGGTCCTCCGGCGCGAGCCGATAGTCCACCGAGAAGACGCGGGCGTCGCCCGCTTCGGCGATGCGTGCGTTGAAGTTTCGGTAGGTCGGCGGTCGGCCGATCACGAACCCGCCGCCGTGGAAATGGAGCGCGACCCGTGTGTCCCCGGCGTCGGGATGGAGGACCCACTCGCCACGGACGCCGTCGCGCTCGACCTCGTCGATGCGAACATCGGGATGGTACGCGGGGACCGAAACGCTGAAATCGTCCCAGACGCGACGCGCCTGCTCGAGGCTCTGGCTGAAGATGCCCGACTCCCGCAGGTCCTTTCGGAAGCTCTCGATCATCGCGACGGCTTCAGGGCTCGGCATGGGATTCCTCCGTGTGGGGAACGGTACACCGCCCAGGGCGCGTTCGGCTCTGCGCCGCTTCGACGCCTCGCGCGCGCACCGCGGCCCCGAGACGCGGCCGCGCGTCTGCGGGCGAGGACCCGGGCCTCGTCCCGCATCGCCCTGGAGTCGCCGGGAGTCAGTCCCGACGCCGCAGCATCAGGTGTCCGTCGGCCTGGCGATGGGCCACCCAGCCGGGCGGGACGACGATCGTCGTGTCGGGCTCCTCGACGATCAGAGGCCCCGCCGTCTCGACGTCGAGCTCCGCACGTCGGCACACCGCGGTCTCGCGCACGCCGTGTGGCCCGCCGAAATAGGCGCGCCGACGCGTCGCGACGATCGACCGCACCGGGTCCGACGCGTCGGCGAGATCGGCGAAGCGCGAGGTCGCCGCCGCTGCGCTCGCCCGCACCCGCAGATTCACGAGCTCGACCGGGTCGTCGCGGTCGTAGCCGAACTCCCGGCGATGGGCCGCGCGAAATGCCTCGCGGAGCGCGTCCGCGAACCCCGCGTCGAGGGCGGGGAGCGAGAGCGGCAGCTCCGAGACCTGGTAGCCGTAGCGGAGATCGGCGACGCGCTCGAAACGGACCGCGCCCGGTTCGACCCCCTCCCCCGCCAACGCCGCCCGCGCCGCGCGCTCCATCTCGTCCACCAATCCGCGCACGGTGTCGCGGGACACGGCCTCGAGGGGTGCCGCGACGCTCCGTACCTCGTCCCGGCGATAGTCGGCGAGGAGCAAACCGAGCGCGCTGAAGAGCCCCGGGTGTTGGGGGACCCGGATCTCTGGTACGCCGAGGACCGCTGCAAGGGAGGCCGCGTGCATCGGCCCAGCCCCGCCGAAGGGAACCAGGGTGAAGCCGCGGGGATCCCGACCGCGCTCGGTCGACACGGCGCGGAGGGCGCGCATCATGGTCGCGTTGGCCACCTGGACCACGCCGTAGGCCGCCTCGGCGAGGGGAAGGCCCAGGGGCTTGGCCACCACCCGCTCCAACGCGCTCCCCGCCGCGTCTGCGTCGAGGCCAAGCGTGTCCCCCGCGATCGCATCGGGGTTGAGGTAGCCGAGGACCAGGTTCGCGTCGGTCACGGTCGGCTCGTCGCCACCGCGCCCGTAGCAGGCCGGGCCGGGGTCCGCGCCGGCACTGCGCGGCCCCACCCGCAGCGCACCCGCCTCGTCGACCCAGGCCAGGCTGCCCCCTCCGGCGCCCACCTCGACGATGTCGAGCCACGGCACGCGGAGCACATGGCCGCCGCCGCCAAAAAGCCGGGTCGTCATCGTGGCGCCGGCTCCCACCTCGCCCCCCGGGCGCTCGAGGGGCACGCCGTGCTCGATCAGACAGGCCTTGGCCGTCGTGCCGCCCATGTCGAAGGAGAGCACCGCCGGCCAGCCGTGCTCGGTGGCGAGCCGGCTCGCGGCCAACACACCGGCCGCGGGCCCCGACTCGATCATCCGCGCCGGGCGTTCGCGGGCGCTGCGCGAAGACATGAGGCCACCGTTCGATTGCATCACGAGCACCCGATCGCTGTAACGCCCGAGCTCCACCTCGAGACGATCGAGGTAGCGGGTCACGACAGGCACGAGCGAGGCGTTGATCACCGTTGTGCTCGCGCGCTCGTACTCGCGAATCTCTGGATGGACCTCGCTCGAGAGACACACCGCGAGTTCGGGCGCCCGCTCGGCGATCAGCACACCGAGGGCACGTTCGTGCGCGGGCTCGAGGTAGGCGTGGAGTAGACACACCGCCACGGCCTCTACCCCTTCGGCGACGAG